>JASCXY010000389.1 GCA_030012235.1 Balneolaceae bacterium ANBcel3
CAGGGTTTAGGCTAAAAATATAACTTATTTAGTTGCATAAAGCTAAATAATGTAATATAATCTATGTGTCGGGATAATGTAGTTAGGTTCTGATGGACTGTCGGAATAAGTAAAATGCTTTAGAGGTCATAATTGCATGGAGCCATTGCCCGCAGATATAAATTACGCTTTGCACCAGTAACATTTACAATGAAGGAGAAAACTATGAGGAACACGTACATACGAAATACTTTTTTGACAGGAATGCTTGTTATACTTTTTGCTCTTCCTGCGGCTGCACAAGTGAGTGCCGGAGTGGATGTCATGAGCCGGTATATCTGGCGGGGGACAGATTTTGGTAATTCTCCAAGTATTCAGCCTGAAATTACCTATACAATAGGTGGATTTGAGGTCGGTACCTGGGCCGCTATCCCTACTTTGGGTGATCCAGACGGATACGAACTGGATTGGTTTGCATCGTACACGTTTGAAACCGGCGCCGGAGATATTTCACTGATGATTGCTGATTATACATTCCCTGTACCTGGGGTTGGAGATTATTTTGACTCAGATGCCCATTATGTGGAGGCAGGGTTGGCTTTCTCTAATATCGGACAGTCTCCGTTCTCCTTTTTCGGAGGTATTTTTGTTCATAATGACGATGACAATTCGGTTTATCTCGAATTGTCGTATGATGCCGAACCCATTGGCTTTTATTTGGGCATGACCCCCATGGAGTCTGCCATGTATGATACCTCTGGACCGGCGATTATCAACGTGGGTATTACTGCAGGGCAAAGTATCAAAATCACAGATTCTTTCAGCCTGGATTTAACCTACGACGTAATTGTTAATCCATATTCCGAAGATGTATTTTTCCTGATTGGATTTAGCTTGTAATCCAGCTCAAAGGATTTAATTCTGGTTGATGCTTTTTGTGTCCATAAAAAAGGGATACGGTCTTTTGGCGGTATCCCTTTTTCCTTGGTTTAATATCTTGTGGATGGAATGGCCCTTCTGTAATCACTTTTGGAACATCGTGGACAATAAAAACCACAGGTTTTCTTTTCGCTCACGAAGGCGTCTGGTAAAATAGGGGAACCACATCGTTCCATAGGGCACATAAACTCTTACCTGGTACCCGTTTTGGGCCAGTTTTTCGCAGGTTTCTTTTCTTAATCCATAAAGCATTTGAAACTCAAAGCGCTCTTTCGGGATGGATTGTTCTTCCGCATACCGGATCATCCATTGAATGATTTCATCATCGTGGGTAGCTATGCGCAGACAGGCAGGCGAGGATAAAAGGGAAGCAGCGTGCTGCTTGAACGCTTTCCGGATGTCGGCCATATGTTGAATAGCCGTGTCGGGATCTTCTTTGTAAGCACCTTTACAAAGACGTACATCGGCATCTGCGGAAATTAACTTCTGAATGTCTTCTCCGGTCCGGTGTAAATACGCCTGAATGACAATTCCAACTTCCTTCGGATACGCATTTCTTGCTTCAAAAAACAGATCCAGGGTTTGATCGGTATAG
>JASCXY010000039.1 GCA_030012235.1 Balneolaceae bacterium ANBcel3
TATTCCGCTATGTCATTAAATTCTCGCAACATTTGAAAAACTTTATGGGTCGTTCTCCAGCCTCAACGGGAGTCTTTGAAGTACATGCTTCTTAAAGTGCCAAACAAACCCAAAAAAGCGCTTACAGAACCTGCTATAACTACATTTTGTATCCTTTTGGTTCGTATTTTCTAATTGTTTTTTCTTTTGTTATCTTTTCGTCTGCATTATTAATACAGAAAGAACCTTACACCTTAAAATTATTACCTCCTATATGCGTCAAAAATATAAAGCCGAAATCGACTCTTTTATGAGCGAGGTGAAATCCAGAAATCCTGATGAGCCTGAGTTTTTTCAGGCGGTTGAGGAAGTCGTTGAAACCATCATTCCTTTCATAGAAGAACATCCAATATATAAAGAAGCCAATATTTTACACCGTATTACAGAGCCTGAGCGAGTAATCATGTTCCGTGTTCCCTGGCTTGACAGCGAAGGAAACATTCAGGTCAATCGCGGATATCGAGTTGAATACAACTCTGCAATTGGACCCTATAAAGGCGGATTGCGTTTTCACCCATCGGTAAACCTCAGTGTTCTGAAGTTTCTCGGATTTGAACAAATCTTCAAAAATGCGTTAACTACGCTTCCTCTCGGGGGAGGGAAAGGTGGATCGGATTTTGATCCCAAGGGAAAAACTGATGCGGAAGTTATGAATTTCTGCCAAAGCTTTATGTCCGAACTGCAAAGGCATATTGGTGCCAACACGGATGTTCCTGCCGGTGATATTGGCGTCGGTGCCAGAGAAATCGGTTATATGTTCGGTCAGTATAAGCGCCTCCGAAATGAGTTTACCGGCGTATTAACAGGAAAAAGCCCGAACTGGGGAGGTTCCTTTATCCGCCCGGAAGCTACCGGATATGGTTCTGTATATTTTATTGATGAAATTCTCAAACGATCCAATGACAGTCTGGAAGGTAAAACCGTTGCTGTTTCAGGATCCGGGAATGTGAGCCAGTATGCCACTGAAAAAGTTCTGGAACTTGGCGGAAAAGTAGTTACTCTCTCTGATTCTTCCGGCTATATCTATTTCAAGGATGGAATTACCAGGGAGCAACTTGATGAATTGATGGAACTCAAGAACGTTAAGCGCGGACGCGTTTCAGAAATGGCTGCTAACCATTCGAATATTGAGTATTTCGAAGGCGAACGTGTTTGGAATGCTCCATGTACCATCGACATTGCCATCCCATGTGCTACTCAAAATGAGCTGGATGAATCCGACGCAAAGAAACTCATCGAGAAGGGGGTTAAAATTGTTGGCGAAGGAGCCAATATGCCTTCTACTCCGGAAGCGGTTGAAGCGTTTTATGAGAACGATGTGATTTTTGGCCCTGGTAAAGCGGTTAACGCCGGTGGTGTAGCAACATCCGGACTTGAAATGGCTCAGAATGCCATGAATATGAGATGGAGCCGTGAAAAAGTAGACCAGGAATTGCTGAGTATCATGAAGAATATTCATGAACAGTGTGTCCGCTATGGTACGGATGATGAAACCGGAAAAGTGGATTATGTGCGTGGCGCAAACATCGCCGGATTTGTTAAAGTGGCTGACGCCATGATCGACCAGGGAGCCGTATAACTCCTTCTTTGTTTATACATTTCAAAGGCTGTTTCGGAAAAACCGGAACAGCCTTTTTTATGAGCAGCAGTTGCACTCCATCAAGCAGGTATGTATCTTAAAAGTTAACGTTAACATCCTTTTTTTGTATAGAATAAAGGGAATTGAAACACTAAGCTGGTCTCTTTTTTATCTTTTATCAGGTACTAATCCTGCTCCTCATGTGCTTACGATTTCGCTTTTTATCTGTTTTTCTTCTTTTGATCACGGCCTTATCCTGTACTGAGGCAAATCACCCGAAACAATCTCTTTCTCAAGATCCTGTCCAACTGCGGTTATGGTATGAAGCACCGGCTACTGAATGGGACGAAGCATTACCTGTTGGAAACGGACGAATAGGGGGTATGATCTTTGGGTCTGTCGGTACTGAACGAATCCAGCTTAATGAAGAATCACTATGGGGAGGCAGTAACGTGGACAATAATAACCCTGGAGCTCTCGAAAACCTGCCTGAAATCCGCCGCCTTATCATGAACGGAGAGATAATCCGTGCCAAAGAACTGGCAGAAAAATATCTTCTTGGCGATCCCTGGATTGATAACTCGTATCGTACGCTCGGGGATTTGTTTATTCGCTTTCATGAAAACCCCCAAGAGCCTGTTTCATATAAAAGAAGCCTGGATTTACAAACGGGTATCGCCCGTGTCTCCTATGTTCTTGAAAATGACACCATCAAATATGCTCTTTTTTCTTCTGCTCCGGATGATCTCCTGGTGCTGCATGTCTCAACCACCGATCCAAACGGATTTGACGGTGTGGAGCTATCATTAACCCGGGTAGAGCACGCCCTGGTGACTGCATATGATCAGGGCCTGACAATGAAAGGTCAAATTATCGATGTGGAGGCACCTGGTCACGGCCCCGCTGGTGCTCATATGAGGTTTGGAGCTCGTCTGGAGATTCATTCTTTTGATGGCATGATTACGGAGAAGGATTCTTCTATCGCTCTTTACGGTGGACGAGAAGCTATCGTTACTCTTACTGCTGCTACGGATTATGATCTCCCTTCAATGAATTTTGACAGAAGCATAGATCCTGTGAAAAAATCGAAGTCTATTCTTGAAAGCGTCCGTGAGGTTTCATACAAAGATCTTTTAGCCCGACATTCAGAGGATCACCAATCCATGATGAACCGGGTTGTTCTTGACCTTGGTGGATGGGAGAAAGACCGTATTCCGACGGACAGGCGACTGAAAAATTTTCAAGAGGGTGCTAAGGATCCCGCTCTCAAGGCCCTCTATTTTCAATATGGCCGATATCTTCTAATGGGCAGTTCCAGAGCTCCGGGACGATTACCGGCCAATCTTCAGGGAATTTGGAATGAGCATATCTGGGCTCCGTGGGGATCCGATTACCATGTAAATATCAATATTCAGATGAACTACTGGCCTGCAAATGTAACCAACCTGGATGAAACGGTTGCTCCACTGGTAGATTTCATGCAGGCTCTTACGATCCCCGGCACGGTTACGGCTAAAAACATGTATGGCGCAGATGGCTGGGCCATGCATCACACTACCGATGTGTTTGGCAAAACCGGCGTTATGGACGGTGTCCATTGGGGCATGTTCCCGCTCGGAGGCTCCTGGATGATGTTTCCTCTTTTCCGTCATTATGAGTTTACCCAGGACACCACCTATCTTCTGGATAAAGCGTATCCGATAATGAGGGGCAGCGCAGCGTTTATACTGGACTTTCTCATTGAGGACGATAAAGGCCGCCTGGTTACGGTTCCTTCGTATTCCCCTGAAAACAGCTACATCCTTCCCGGTACAGATAAAGAGTACAAACTGACGTACGGCCCAACCATGGATAATCAGATAATTCATGAACTGT
Organism: Balneolaceae bacterium ANBcel3; assembly: GCA_030012235.1. Taxonomy (GTDB): domain Bacteria; phylum Bacteroidota; class Rhodothermia; order Balneolales; family Natronogracilivirgulaceae; genus JASCXY01. The sequence goes on from JASCXY010000039.1 coordinate 3,494, forward strand.
TTGGCTACATACACTCTGTTTCTGAAATCACCGGTGAAGATCCCGCTTTTTTAAAACGGCTTGATGAAACGCTTGAACGCCTGCCGGAAATCCAAATTGGTTCAAATGGAACCATCATGGAGTGGATCGAAGATTATGATGAGGCCGAACCCGGACACCGGCATATCTCGCACTTGCTAGGCCTGCATCCCGGGACCCAAATCACCCGCGATACTCCGGAGATGTTTGAAGCAGCCCGCCGGACGATCGAGCGTCGTTTTGAACACGGCGGTGGTCATACCGGATGGAGTATGGCCTGGATTATTAATTTTTATGCCCGCCTTCTGGATGCCGAGGCGGCTCACAAACATTTTCGCCTTCTTTTGGAAGAGTCTACCTTACCTAACTTATTTGATACACACCCTCCCTTTCAAATCGACGGAAACTTTGGTGGAACGGCTGCCGTTGCGGAAATGCTTCTACAAAGCCACCTTGGATACCTGCATCTTTTACCTGCACTACCCGATGCATGGAATAGCGGCCGGATAACCGGCCTGAAGGCACGAGGTAATTTTGAAGTTGATATGGAGTGGACCGACGGGAATCTGCAAAGGGTACGGGTTGTATCTCATGCCGGCCTGCCATTAAAACTCTATTATGACGGACATGAAGCAGAACTTCCCACTTCCCCGGGTGAAGTTTTCTACTTCAGTCCGGAATTGAATCGGTTGTAAGCCAACATTAATGCTACAGGAGTCGTTTTCCTTGCTATTATAATACAAGGACTCGCCCTAAGGGTCTTCGTACGGAATGCTCTTTAGCATCGATATTGTTTTTCTCAACGAAAGCCGGTAAAAAAAGAGGAGCTGAACTTTTCAGAACAGCCCCTCCTTTCATTTATCTTGCAATCCAATCAGACTTATGGACGCGCTTGAATCACCACCTCTGCGTCACGGAGTCCGTCTGAAACAGCACGTACAGAAATATCTCCCTGTGAGCCATCGGACCGGATAATGGCCAGTGCTTTTCCATTAAAGGCTTCTCTGAAGGTTGCCTGAAAGGGCTCATGGCTTACCGGATTTCCATTATCTACTGCTGCAACAAATCCGCTTCCATCCACTTCAAAGTGAATCCTGTTTGATGCATCCGGAACCATGTTTCCATCAGAATCCAGAACACGAACCGTAACAAACGACAGGTCGTTGCCGTCGGCGGAGATCATTGTTCGGTCAGCGTCTAATTCCAGTTGCGCCGCCGGACCTGCTGTGGTGCGTTCAGTCGAGATCACATCCTCTCCTGCCCGCCCTGTTGCCTTTATGGTTCCGGGCACCCAGTCCACTCTCCAGGACAAATGCATTCGTCCCTCTTTCATGCGTTGTGCTCCAAGCGACTCTCCATTCAAAAACAATTCCACCTCCTCCAGGTTGGTATAAACCCACACGTCAACCACATCCCCTTCTTCCCAGTTCCAATGAGGGAAGACGTGCAATACCGGCTCGTCGGTCCATTGACTCTGATACAAATAGAAAGCATCCTTTGGAAAACCGGCCAGATCCACAATACCAAAATAAGAACTCCTTGAAGGCCATCCATAAGGGGTAGGCTCGCCCAGATAATCAAAACCGGTCCATACAAACATCCCCGTAAGAAAATCATGCTCCATGACGGGTTTCAAAGACTCTCGGTGCGTTGATCCCCACGGAGTACTCACGTGGTCGTAGGCCGATACGGTATGGTCCGGGTTGCCCTCTGTAAACTCGACTCGCCAATCGTAAGGCCATCGGCGAATAGTATCTGATGGCATTTCATAATATCCCCGGGTCGCCAGTGCGGAAGTGGTTTCTGCTCCGATAAAGACTTTACCCGGAAACAAATCCGGAAAAGACTCAAACTCTTCGTGGCTGTAATTATAGCCTATCAAATCCAGGGCACCGGATTGGATCATGGAGTTGTCGGGTTGGGGATGATTCAGTCCGGCGGTGATTGGCCGGGTCGGATCCAGCTCTTTCACGATATCGGCTAAACGCCGGGTCCACGTTTCTCCTTCCGGATGCCATTGCTCCAGAATTTCGTTCCCGATACTCCACATAATCACGCTCGGATGATTGCGATCCCGAAGCACAAAGTCCCTTAGGTCTTTTTCGTGCCACTCCTCAAAGAAACGATGATAATCGTACTCTGCTTTCGGCCGCACCCAGACATCAAACATCTCGTTCATCACAATGAAGCCCATTTCATCGGCCAGTTCAAGCAACTGGGGATCCGGAGGGTTATGAGCTGTTCGGATGGCATTTACCCCCATCTCTTTCATAATTTCCAGCTGCCTTTCAAGGGCTCTTCTGTTTACGGCTGCACCCAAAGCACCCAGATCGTGATGGTTACACACCCCTTTAATTTTGGTTGGCACACCATTTAAAAAGAAGCCTTTCTCTGCATCAAAATGAAAATCCCTGATTCCAAACACGGTTTCTGTCTCGTCAGAAAGACGGCCGTTTTCAAAAATTCGGGTCACCGCGGTATACCGTTCCGGAGTCCGATCCGACCAAAGCCGGGGATTGGGAACCGTCAACTCTTTCGAAAGAATCTCGCTTCCATCTTTATCCACCGTAAATAAGCCGGTTTTCTGATGGCTTACCCGAACTCCTTCCGGATCATAGATCTCCGTTTCTAATTCGATATTTTCAGCGATGGCTCCGTCATTGCGGACGGTCGTTTCAATCGCAACCCTGGCCTGTTGAGAATGTATTTCGGGAGTGGTAATCCATACTCCCCATTGAGCGATGTGCAACGGCTCTTTGATACTCAGACGCACATTCCGGTAGATACCCGATCCGCTATACCATCGGCTGTTGGGTTGTTTCGAGTTATCCACTTTTACCGTAAGGATATTCTTTTGCTCTCCAAAATAGAGAAAAGGAGTCAGGTCATATTGGAAGGAGATGTATCCATTGGGACGAAAACCGAGGTGCTCGCCATTAATCCAGACATCACTTTCCTGATATATTCCGTCAAACTCGATAAATACTCTCTTTCCGGAATACCTCTCATCCAGATTAAATGACTTTTGATACCATCCGATACCACCTGGCAAAGCTCCGCCACCCGTACCCGCCGGGTGATCGGGACTAAAATCACCTTCTATACTCCAGTCATGTGGCAAGGACAACACGCGCCACCCATCGGTATCATCCACCGGAACGGTTTCCTGATCACGTTCGCCTAAATAGAAGCTCCACTCCTCATTAAAATCAAGGACGATACGTGAAGCTTCCTCCTTTTGGGAGCAGCCATAGAAACCCATTGCCGCCCCCAAAAAGCAACCTATTAAAAAAAATCGTTTACTCATGAATCGCTACCGGCATTACAGTCCACCTTACTCCACCATTCAGCGGATCTGACGTCAGGCTGAATTGCCCGTTCTCGTCTTTTTCAACCTCTAAGGTATGCAAGACACCTTCCTCCGGCAGACAGAGCTTTCCGGAAGCGTGTGTGGCTTCTGCAGAAAAAACAACCAGGTCTACTTCTGACCAGTCCATTTCCCTGGTATGCTGAGCCAGTTCAATATGCGGAATAACGGCACCGTCACGTACCAACATCACTACGGGCAGCGATCCGGATTCAATATGATGCCAACCGCCCGCGTACACCATGCCCGTTTGATAATCAATCCATTTCCCCGGGGGAAGATAGACGTTTCGCGACGTTGCATGATCCTGCATAAGCGGGGCAACGAGGATATCCGATCCAAAAAGGTACTGGTCTTCAACCAGCCAGGAGCCGGGATCTTCCGGGTATTCAACAAAAAGGGCACGTACCATTGGAAGTCCTTTTTCGGAGCTTTCCTTGGCCTGGGCATAAATGTACGGCATGAGTTTATATCTCATCTCGGTAGCTTGCCTGTAAAGGTCAAGGAACTCGTCACTGAACAACCAGGGCTCTTTTGGAGCATGCCCATGGGACCGGCTGTGAGAGGAAAGCATGCCGAAAGGAGTCCATCGCCGGTAAAGTTCTTCCGGTGTTTCTACAGGGAAACCGCCGATATCATGGCTCCAGAAAGAAAACCCGCTCAAACCGATGGAAAGACCGCCCCGAAGTGAGGCTTCCATGGCTGAACTGCTGTTTCCTGCATCCCCACCCCAGTGAACAGGATAGCGCTGACTTCCGGCCCATGTACTGCGAGCCCAGATAATATGCTCACCGGAGATTTCATACGTCAAATCGCCAACAATTTTATTATATCGCAAAGGATACAGATTGTGCTCATACAATCCGGTTCTGCCGTTATGATACACGCCCCAGAATGGAGCCGCCTCTCCAAAATCCACCTTAATGGCACCTACTCCCATATTCAGCAGATCTGCAATCTTATCCGAGTACCATTCAATAGCCTCCGGGTTGGTAAAATCCAAAATGGCATCTTCAAAAGGCACATTCCCTTTTCCGTCCTTGATATGAAGCCCCCTTTCAACTACTTCCGGATAAAGAAGATTCTGAGGTACGAAGTAAGGAAGCTGCCATATAGATGTTTTGAATCCCTGATCGTTCAGATCGGAAATCATCTTCTCCGGGTCATCAAAACGAGATTCGGCAAAAATAAAATCATTGCGCCAATCGGTTTCAAACCATCCGGTATCCAGGTGAATGACGTCGCTGGGGATGCGATGCTTACGCAGATTTTCAGCTACATCCCGCACTTCCTCTTCTGAAAAATAGGTGATCCGGCTCATCCAGAGTCCAAATGACCACAGGGGAGGCATCGGCGACTTTCCGGTCAGCTCTGTATATTCATCCAGTATTTCCTTCGGAGAACCCATAAAGATAAACAGATCCAGTTCATCATCAGCGATCATCATTGCGTTTGTTGAATGATACGTGTCGCCGATATCGAACGTCATGGGAGTCGTAGAGTGGACAAACATTCCATATCCTCTGTTACTCATCAAAAAAGGAACCGGCTTGTGCATATCCTGATTCTGGCTTCCATGAGAGTCATTTACCCAGAGCTTAACTTTTTGTCCGCGTTTATTCAGCCGGGTGAAAGATTCCCCTCCGCCATACATACGCTCTCCGGGCTCCAGATTAAACACGGCGGCCACACTTCGGGTGTAGTCATGTGCACGACGCACGAACGAGAACGGCAACACAGGGTGTAACGTCGTTTCATTATCCACCTGATGATTGGTGCTGGTCAGCAGCCGTCCATCGGCATCATGAAACTCCACTTTCCAGGGATGAACGTGGATGGTTACACTTCCATATTCATTCTGATAGCGGTGAGCGCCATCCAGGGCAACATACTCCCAGGAGTCATCCGAAGGTGCATACCCGTTCACAAGCATCAGAGATTCTTCGGTCGCTGTACTAACCACCTGTGGGCCGGTGGTCATCCGCATCCGGACGGTTCTGGGCGACACAAATTCAATATGAAACGGATACGATGGATGCACCGCATACTCGCCGGCCGGAAATTCATTCCCCTCGTTTCGGCGAAGAACGGTAAGCATATTATTGAAAGCTTTGGCGGTGCCATAATGATGGCGAATCCATTTGACCTCGCCACTTCCGGAGACCGGGTCAAAAGAAACAAGGCTGTCCGCCAGGAAATAATTATTCACATAATTGTAGAAATCGTCTGTGATATCAATGGTTTCATTGAGAATACGTGGCATGGATTGTCCCTTTCCATCGGTTTTAAACGTGAAAAACACAAGCATAGTTATTGCTGATGTAATCACGAAAAAGTATGTTTTCTGTAGAATTGTGTTCATATTATTTATGTTTTTATGGATAAAAAACTAAAACCAGGCACCCTGCTGCCTTCCCTGGCCGAGGCCTGACGGCCAAAGACATCATGGATGTTAGATACTTATTTTTTGCCTAAATGTCATTTCTGAAACTATTCACCGATTCTTACCGAATCAGCATCATTTTTTTTGATTGAGTATACCCGGAAGATTGAATTCGGTATATATAGAGCCCGGAAGACATCGCCCCTGCATTAAAATGGACTCTATGTTCACCTGCCAGATAATAATCATCTACGGGCCCCCATACACGCCGGCCAGAGTAATCATAAATGGTCAGGCGAACATGAGATGCCTCGGGAACATAAAAAGGAATGACTGTTGTCGGATTGAATGGGTTTGGATAATTTTGTCCAAGCTTCCATTCTTCTGCATTTTCCCGTGTGACTACCTCTGTAGAAGTGCTCCTCGCAAGAGAACCATACACAATACCTCGACCTGCGGTGCTCATATACACTTTTCCATAGACGTCGGGATCCCCAATCACCAGGTTAGCGTTACCCGGACCACCGAATTGATGGCGATCGTCGTTGATTCTGACCCAACTCGCCCCTTCATTATCGGATCGGAAAAGCCCTGTAACATGATCTACTGTGCCCCACATATAAATCGCAGGATACGTCATTCCGGGCGGATGTTTTCCAAATCCAATAGCAGAAGCGCGCTGAACAGAGGAAACCGGTTCAAACGATACCGCCTGATCCTGCGATCGATACAAACCGTTATGCTCAAGGGCTACCCAAAGGTCTCCCTCCAGACCGGGTGCCGGACGAATCCGTGCAGATCCATTACGGGGAAGCTCCGGCCCATATTCAAAAACCCTGCCTCCGTCATCAGAAACAGCAATGGATCCATCGGCAGGATTATAGGCATAAAACATCTGCGGGTTGACAGGGTCCGAAACCGGTATGGTAGTATTAAAGCGTATGCCTTCTGATGGCGTCCAGCTTTGCCCCCTGTCTGCTGTACGATATATACGGTTGTCATTGGCGGGTTTCCATAAAACGACCGATGCATCCGCAGAAACAGCTACGTGCCCCTGATATAGAAGCCTGTTTTCAGGAGTTGAAGCCATTTCATTCCAGTTTAATCCCATATCTTCCGAGTAATAGAGCGGGAAAGAAGATCCATCAGAGCTTCCTCCTGCTCGCACGATAAACGCTGGTTGATTCGCTGCATATGCGATCCCTGTGGAAGTACCTATTTGCGGCTCGTGAATGGGTGCATATTCCCGTATATCATCGTGCCTGAACCCGTCATAATCACCAATAACCGAGACAAGCGGCCCTCCCGGTACAGCAATCAAATCCAAAGGCACGGTTTCTTCAAGTCCATCCACCATAAACTTCCAGGGTTCAGAAACATCGGAAATATCTTCTGTCATAAAAATTCCGTTTCCGGAAATCGAAAACACACGCTCCGGACGAAATGGGTCTATGAGCAGGCTTCCTGCCCAGTGTACCGAATGGCCATCAATCCAGCCTATTCCCCGGTTATTCTTTTCAAAAAGGCCCTCTGACACCAGATCCGTCCAGTTTGCTCCTCCATCGACAGAATAAAAGAACCGGTCACCAAATGTATCATCACCCTGATTATACCAAGCATTGATGGTTGATACGACGATGCGGTTCGGTTGACCAGGGTCGATACTGACGCCTCCAAACCCACGGCTGTAACCAGAAGGTGTAATATCTTGCCATTGCCTGTCAGAAATGTTCCATTTCCATACAGAACCTTCATCGACCGGTTCCGGCAGATGTCCAACAGGATGAGGGCCGGCACCATTGGCATATGTAATAATAAGATCCCCCTCTGCAGAAAGAACCGCCCGTTGCGGCATATGTTTTCCGGGGCGGCCTTCAATCAGCGTCCAGGTCTCCCCGGCATCTTCTGTAATGAAAAGGTTATAATCATTATACTCCGGTTGGCCCGGATCAAGAGATGCATTAGAAACACCTACAATGATTCTTTGCGTTATTCCCTGCTCTACTTTGGATCCATCTGGTAGTACAAATACGATTCCGTTATCATTAGGAGTAACATCAATCTCCAGGTTGTGCACACGGTCCCAGGTTTCGCCCCGATCCAGACTTCGGAACAGCCCGTTGCGTCTTGATCCTGCATAAAGAATGTCAGGGTTATTCGGATCCACAGCAAGCCGTTCCCCGTTTTGCCTCCCCATCCCATTTCCATGAACCTTAAACTCGGACAGGGGAAGTACATCAAACGAACTTCCATAATCATCCGACCTGAGTAATGCCGACCGCCCATCATTGAAATAATCAATACCGGCCGTCATATACAATCGTTCAGGATGTTGCGGATCCAGTGCCAAAGCTTCGATTCCAAGCAACCCAACCTGTTCTTCTCCAACCCAATCTGTTAAAGGAGTCCAGGAATAATGCTCTTCATCCCAACGATAAGCTCCTCCCACATCTGTTCTTGCATAAATCAGGCCGGGTTCCTGGCAAGAAGCTACCAGCCCCGTGACATATCCGCCACCTCCAATAGCTACATTCCCCCATTGATAGTCCTCCGCTTCCGCCGGTAATGCCATCACAAGCGACCATGCCGGGAGAACCGGCATTATCAGGCAAACGATAATGATTCTAAAAAAACTCACTGCACTAATAGCCCTTTCAAAGATACCTAAGAACGGGTGCACCCGAAAAAGCAAGGGCACACCCGTTCAGGAAGGAACATATAATTAATCGTTTGCAATATTAATAATTCTAAAGTTGTCAAAAGCCACCTTCAGTTCTTCGACCATTGATCCTTCAAAGTCGTCGTCATTAACAAACATTACTCCCATTTGCTCATCAGGATGATACAGGCTGGTGATGCTGCTTACCGCCCTTCCGTTTCCATTATCGCTTTTGAACTCATCCAGTGGCAATGTCACTGTAATCCATCCACCGGTTGTATAGGGCCCTCCGGCTTCTTCCCAGGGTTCATATCGTGCAATAAAATCCCAGTCATCACCCGGACGGATGAGGAAGGTTCCATATTCAATAGGCTCTTTGATGTACACATCAAACTTGAGGGCCCAGTGCTGTGGAAGGTCATTAAGCTGATCCTCACTTATCCATTCTCCCGAAAAAAAGTTTACAGACCGGGTATCTTCCCACCAGGCCCAGTTACCTCTTCCAATGCCACCTGTCTCCATATATGCATAGGCTCCGGTCGCACCGGGAAAACGATCCGGATCATCGTCAATGATCGCACCCCAGTCATAGGTATTGACCTCATCAAAATCACAAAGCATGCCGGTCCGATCGTTAAACGGACTGGATGAGGGTCCCTGAACAATCTCATTCAGGGTTTCTATCTGAATGACGCCACCGTCCTGAACTCCAGCCGGTATCTCGGCATCGATCCAGTCGGCATTCGGCGAAACCTCAAACGAGGCGGCGGAAACATTTCCGGGAAAAAGCACATCCTGAATCAATAAGAGGGATTCTCCAAAAATTCGAATAACCTTTCCTTCGACTCCAAACTCCCTGCTCAAATAGAATATGGATGCTGGCGGAGGGACAATAGGGAACTCATAAATAAATTCTCCGGCATCGGATACCAGTTTGATCGTATTCATATCGTCCGAATCCGGATCCAGCTCCAGGAAGTTCATATCCGGAACAGAAATAATCATATCGGTATTCGTAACATACACTGGGTTAAACGAAGCCTGAACTCCATTAAAATATACTTCCTTAACATGGTCAAGGTACTTCCCCTGGAGTACAAACATATCGCCCGGTTGAACCTGTGTAAGCTCGGAAACTCCTACAGAGTCCGGGTTCAGATAGCGCACATTGGTGACTTCAGGTATTTTACTATCGTCGCTGCTAAAAAGATTGCATGAGGAAGCCATCATGGCAAGAAAGCCAATCAAAAGAACGGCACCCGGCAAAAATCGTATGTTTTTATGTATCTGTTTCATTTGGGCTTATTGTTTAGAATCAAAAAAAAACCGAACCACTGAGTAAAAAACCGACAGAGAACAAAGGGTGGGATTATATGCCACCACTCTGGACGCTGTCTGGTTATCATGGTGCTTTATTTATCATGGCCTCAGGCCTTTTTAATCAAATTCATAGGGTTCCGGTGGATCCAGGAAATAGGGATTCACCGTAACTTCAGCTTCAGGGTACTGCAGCCTGAAGTCACTTTCATTCGGGCTTATGGCCGATGGCGGATCTTCCATCTCCAGACCGCCGGCACGCGTATATGTAAAACTCGTGTTCCTATTCTGGCTCTCAACGATGGAAACAGCTTTTTGAGGCTGCCAGTTAAACAAGCGCACCAGTTCATACCAATTTTGTGCTTCATAAGCCAATTCCTTCCATTTTTCTTCAAAAATATCGATATACGTTATCGAAGATAATGGATCAAGCCCTGCACGCGTGCGTACCTGGTTGAAATAGTACAAAGCTTCGCTGTCACTCGTCTGAGCGTTGTTACCCAAAATGGCCTGGGCATAAGTAAGATAGACCTCCGCAAGACGCAACATATAGGTATTAATATCGGTTTCCATAAAACCGACATTTCCGTCATTATCGGCTGCAGTTCCAATTACATATTTCTTAATCGGAGCAATCTCACCTTCATATGTATATCCACCCTGGCTTTGCAACAATTCCGGGTAATGATCTCCATCCAGCATAAACGTTGCTTTTCGGCGTTGGTCCTCCGTTTCCGGCCCTCCAAAGAGGTCTATTAGCCATGCAGAAACACTGGTACCGCCTCCCCAGCCATCCCCGGCTCCGGTCAAACGGGCTTCTACAGCGTAGTAGGCCTGTGTACTATTGTGCGTCCCCCATTCATCTGCACCAAATACCCATTGAAGGGCAAAGAGACTTTCAGGATTGTTATTATTCCTGCGCATAAATAAGTCGGCATAATCATCCATTAAGCGTGCACCGCTGCTGTGAATCACGTCCCGCGCATGCTCTCGTGCTTTTTGAAGATCACTTTCGACCAATGCGCCACCATTGCTGTTAAAGTGAGCTCTGGTTAAATACAGGCGGGCGAGCATTCCTTTGGCGGACCATTCGGTCACCCGGCCATCCGCATCAGACAGCACCAGGTGTTCTGCTGCAAATTCCAGGTCGCGAATAGCGAAGTTAAGGACGTCCTCTCTTGGATTTCGCCTTTGGTTGGGGTTTTGGAGAACATGCTCAGTTCGGGTTATGATGGGAACATCACCCCAGAGCGAAGCCAGATAGTAGTAGGCGGTACCCCTCATGAATCTAGCCTCAGCGATACGGTGCAATCTGACCATTTCCGGAATATCCTCGGAGGCCTTTTCAGCAATATTATTCATCTGCAAATTGGCATTTGTGATAACCAAATACAGTGATCTCCACATTTCGTTGAGGCGTTCATTGGAAGAGTGTGTACTAAAAAGCACAAACTGCATACGTCCGGGGTCATTGGTTAACATATTACCGGCACGCGCATCGCCCACTTCAATTTTCGCCTTGTCATTAAAATCAAACCAGGCCGAATTATACAGGGGCGCTGTTGCCATAGCCAAATCCTGTTCGGTTTGGTAAAAGTTATCCTCTACAATTTGATCCAGGGGAGGACGGTCAAAAAAGTCGTCTCCACATGCCGTAACAAAAAGCAAAAGAGCGGTAAAGCAGAAGATATTTCCTGAGATTTTTTTACGTGTACTCATAATGTTCTGTGATTTTTAGATGCCCAAATTCAAGCCAAAAGAAAAGATTCTAGGTGACGGATACCGGCCCCGGTCTACTCCGATAAGAAGCGGATCCGGGTTGTCCATTTGTGCACCTACTTCCGGATCGAATCCGGAGTATTTTGTAAAAGTGTACAGGTTCTGTACACTCGCATATACCCTCATTGTCCGAATACCCCATCGGTCTAAAAGATCAGGGGGAAGCTGATATCCGATGGTAATATTTTGAATCCGCAAATAACTTCCATCTTCAACATACCGGTCTGAAATCCGGCTGTTGTTGTTTGGGTCCGATGCTGTAATTCTCGGAACCGCTGTGGATGGATTTGAAACGTAGACATTTTCTACATCATTAGGGTCTCCATCCGGATCCCTCAATTCGAGCCTGGCGTGGTCATTGACCGAAGAGAGAAGTCCGAAGTTACTGGATGGATCCTCATTGATACGTTTGAGCTGATTGAAAACATCGTTGCCGTAACTGCCATTCAGGAAAATTTGAAAATCCAGATTTCTGTAGTAAAAGGTGTTCGTGATTCCAAACTGGAAATCGGGGTTTGGGTCTCCGATAATCGTTCGGTCATTTTCATCAATGACGCCGTCGCCATTAAGATCTTTGAATTTAAGATCTCCCGGCCAAACCCCATTGGTTGCACTGATATTATTATGCTGAGTGGCATGGTTACGAATATCATCCGCATCGGTAAAGACCCCTTCGACAACATATCCGTAGAAGGTACCAACAGGCTGGCCTACAATCGTTCGTGAAACCGGATCAAAGAAATCAATATTTCTCTCAATAAAGCTCGTTTCCTGATCCATGGCCGTTACTTCGTTTCTGTTTCTCGTAAATACCACCCTGGACTCCCATCGAAGAGGGCCTTCGATATTTATGGTATTTAAAGCTAATTCTATCCCCCGGTTTTCCAAAGAGCCGATGTTAACCATAGGCGCACCAATCGAAGCTATCCCGGATGTTCCGGAGTAGAGGGGGAGGGGCTGACGCAGCAAGAGGTCACGTGTCCATTTTTTGTAAGCATCAAACGTAATGGATATACGCTCATTAAACATGGTGAGGTCGGTACCCACATTAATTGATTCCGTGGATTCCCATTTCAGATCCGGATTTGGAATATTGGCAGGCCTTACCCCGCTGCCCCAGGCTGTGGCCGTTATGAGCAAAGCCGAGCCGTATAAATAGTTGCCTATTTCCTGATTACCAACAAAACCATAACCCACTCTGAATTTCATTTCATCGACAAAATTCAGTGCAAAAAACGGTTCACTGGATACACGCCAGGCACCGGCAAAAGAGGGGAAGACCCCCCATCGGTTATCCGGGCCGAATCTGGAAGAACCATCCACGCGCAAGGTACCTGTTAACAAATACCGATTATCATAATCCAGATTAAGCCTCGAAAAGACCGATTGCATGGAGTTTGACCCGGCCCATCCGTTATTGGTCATGGTTTCTGCATCTCCTGCTGCAAGAATTTTCACATTGTTACCCGGAAAGAATCTGCGTCCTCCTTGCAAACCGTTAAATTCAAACACTTCGGCTTCATATCCCGCCATGGCATTCAAACGAAGCACATCTGCAAACCACTGGCTGTAATTTGCATATACTCTTCCCTGCCAGTACTGGCTTGTTGATTTACTGTTTGAAGCGGAATTGATTTCATTAATTCTTTGATTAAACTCATAGGTCGGAGTAAACTCAGCCTGATCTGCATAGCTGTACATCCCGCTGAATTCGGTTCTGACGCTTAATGACCGGTGCAGGTTGATTGATGCGTACAAATTTCCATGTACCTCCGCCCGCTCCTGGTTATTATCTACAATTTGTGCCATTGCTACCGGGTTTACTAACGTAAACTCGGATTCCGACGGACCACCCCAGCTCCCATCGGAAGCACGAACCGGTATATCCGGTGCTTGTCTGATTGCGATATTCACCAAATCGGCATCAGATACCGTGATTTTTTCTTCTGTACGGCTGACATTCAGACTTGTGCCAATATCCAGCCAGGGAGTCGGACTGTTGTCCAAATTTAACCGGACGGAATATCTTTGAAACTCGGATCCAAGAGCAATTCCCTCCTGATCAAAGTAGCCGAAAGACAGACGATAGCGCGTTATCTGATCTCCACCACTGATGGACAAATTATGTTCATGCATGGGCGCTGACCGGAATAGTTCATCCTGCCAGTTGGTTCCGCTTCCAAGAATTGAGGGATCCAGAAATTCTTGCCGCTGACCAAAACCTACGATTTCCGCCTGCCTGTTACGATACTCGGCGTACTCTCTGAGATTCATCACGTCCATTTTTCCGGGCAATTGCTGGAAACCAATACTTCCGCTATAATCCACATGCGTTTGTCCGGCTACACCCCGTTTGGTAGTCACCAAAATAACTCCATTTGCCGCTCTTGCTCCATAAATGGCCGCAGCTGATGCGTCCTTTAATACATCGATAGATTCTATATCGCTGGGATTAAGTGTCGCCAGCGGATTGGTTGAATTGCTGGATTCCCCAGACATCGGAACCCCATCGATCACATACAATGGCTCTGCACCTCCCGTAAGGGTATTTGTTCCACGAATCCGTACAGAAGTGCCTCCTCCCGGCTGACCCGTATTTGAAACGACCATCACTCCTGCAGCCTGGCCTTGCAGGGCACGTTCAAATAAACCACTTCTGGATACTTGCAACTCCTGAGAACTCACCGATGAGACGGAACCTGTGAGATCCCGACGCCGGACATCCCCATAGCCTACGACCACGATTTCGTCTCCAATCAACCCGCTCTCGTTCATAAAAATATGTACTTCTTCACGGTCATTTATTGGTTCTTCTACCGTTTCATATCCCAGATAGGAAAAAATCAGGGTATCCTGCAGAGAAGGGACCCGGACCGAATAGGTTCCGTCCATTCCTGTAACGTCACCCGTTCGGGTGCCTTTAACAACAACATTCACTCCCGGTAACACCTCACCCTGAACCGCATCGCGAACCACTCCTGTTACAGTCACAGGTTGAACCATTTCGGTCTCCGCAGGTTCTTTGGTTTTTGGCCTTAAAACAATATGCCCATGTGCGGATGCATAAGCTTCGATTTCATGTCCGGATGTAAGAGAAGCAAAAAGATCCACCACTTTAACCTCGTCAAAGGAAAGAGAAAGGCGTTCTTTTGGCAGAATATCTACATCATAAGCCAGTCGAGTTCCCGTTTTTGTCTGAATCTTTTGCAGCACTTCATGAAAACTGGCATCATCAACAACTATAGAGATCGACTCTTCATAGATATCGTTCACTTTCGGTTCGTATGCAAACCATTCGAGTGGGACATAGCTGTAGTCCCTGCTGCTGATTTCTGTGTAGTCCTGAGCCGAAGTAGTCACAGCCAAGGTCAAAAACAGAAAAAGCATACATGCCTGAGCCAACATACACTGTCCCTTTCGGATAAGATTGGTGCGTTGCTTATACATAGTCCTGGAGTTTAATTAGTTTGTAAAGTGATACACGTTATTTCGTTTTTCATACTGAATTCCAACGGTCATAGCCACAGCCTCAAGAACCTCTTTTACAGGCTGCTTCCGGTGAAACGCCGCTGTAATTTTCTTTTCGGTCAAATCTGACTCTAAATGCCCGATATCCAGACGGATACCATACCATCGTTCAAGTGAATTTAAGACTCGCCATAATGGTTCCTGGTCAAAAGCCAGGCCTCCATCCACCCAGGAAAGCAGGTTATGCTCGTCTTCAAAATGTGATACCTGCACATAGGTGTCTCCATGTCCAATCTTTCCGGCCTGTTTACTGAAAAGAGTAACCGCCTCATGAGGCTTCGATGTGCTTCCTAAAAAAGAAACCGAACCGGAAAAGACATATACTTCATCCGCCTGGTCTTCTTCATATGAACGAAATAAAAACCGGGTGCCAAGAACCTCTGTGACGGCCCTTTCAGAAACAACAATAAAAGATTGACGTGAAGATGGGGCTACATTAAACAGTGCCGCTCCTTTTAATTCAACATACCGTTCCTCACGGCCGATGAAGGTTTCGGGAAACGTTATGCGACTGCCCGGCTTGAGCATAACTTCTGACCTATCCGGTAAAACAAACGTTGTTCTTACTCCCATATCGGTTTCCACTGTTCTATATAAAACCTTCTCTTCAACACCTTGCTCTGCATTTCGCTGCAAGAACAGCGATATGAAAACAGAGACTAATAAAATTGCGGCAACAAGTATCCAGCTATATCGGGAAGATGAGGCTCCCCGATGCTTCGTACTTAAATCTTTCTTTAATTGCCGGCTTTCAGAGTTCTCTTCTTTAATTTTATTCTTAAATCGCTTCCAGGATGACTCTGGATCCCATTTGAATTCCTGTTCAAACGATGAGCCATACACCTTTTTCATGAAGAGGAATTTTTCCTCATTAGATGAGCTTTGTCGTATCCAGCGGTTGACTTGTTTCTTTTCATCTTCTGTCACCTGGCCTGTATGATACCTTGCAAGTAAATCCCACTTCATATTCATTATCGCTTATTCCTGTGATATCTCAATAGGAATACCCGCAAAAAGAACTTCACCCTGACAATCTTTTTTTAAAATTTTCTTTTATTTCAAAAAAAGGATGTATGCAGCGCGTATAACGTAGCCCTGCTTACCTCTGACGCATATAGACCTGATCATATAAAAACTTCAGTGTCCGGCTGATCTGTGTCTCTACCGTTTTAATAGAAATCCCAAGAACCACAGCGATCTCTTTATAGGTAAGCTCATCCTCCCTGTGCATTAAAAAAATCCGGCGCCGTTGTTCAGGAACTTGTTTCAATAGTTTTTTTATTTGCTGCTCAAACTCTTTGTATTCTATGTGGTGCTCGTCGGATTCAGGATTTTCAATGTACTCTTTCTCTTCGTACGATCGTTCCATCGGTATAATTTTTTGAGAGCGGCCAAGATATTTTAATGCCTGGTTTCTTACAGCTACAAATAAATAGGCCCGAAGCGTGGTTCCCCTTTTCAGACGCTCCCTGTTTTTCCATATTTGATAAAATACATTGTGAATCAGGTCTTCTGCTTCTGACTGACTATTCACATACCGCATTAAAAAACGACCGAGACGTGGATAATAAAAGGTGTATAGTTCCTCAAAGGCAGCTTCGCTTCCCTCTATTACCGCCTCAACCAATGCGGTTTCATGATCCATACTCTTTTTATCAACACCGGAGTGAACAGACGGGGATACAAGATCCAGTGCTTTTCTTTTTTCGGCAAGAGACACGCTTCACTACCTGTTTTGGCATTTCATTTACAGTATTTAACCTGATCCCATTCCCTGCATTCTTTTCCTTCAATCAGGCTGATATACTTTTTCTGTTTTTCTGCAGCCGATTTCCCTGTACTCATCCACCGGCCGGCACCTTGCACAACCTTCACGTTAACGTTAACATTACTTGTAATTAAAATAATCGACAAAGTTGTAAAAAAAAATTTTCTTTCCTTTTTTCTTACTTTCATTTAGTGACAAAGAAGAAGAGCCAACTAAAAGCCTATGATTTCAATTTCCAATCAAATCAAAGAAAAAACACACATTGGAGTAATTCTGGCAGAAAACATCCAAATGGGAGTTTCTTCCGGCCTGCTTTCCAAAGAGCGAGAGCACATACTGGCGCTGAGAAGCCAGCCTCTTGCCGAACACGAAGACCAATTTCGAAAGGCGTGCCGTGATATGCTCCGGA
>JASCXY010000390.1 GCA_030012235.1 Balneolaceae bacterium ANBcel3
AATGTCCTTGTTTTGGTTCATTGTGTTATAGAAGTCATTATTAATTGATTTGTCTATAATTTGACCGTCTGAAATTTTAAGTAAATACGGGAATCCTTTTCTGTCCTTGATGCTATAAAGTGCTTTTGAAATAAAACGTTGGTCGTATTCCGATTTTGGTGTCTTGCCGTCAAGAAAGATTACTTTAATGTCAGTAGAAAGTGTCGGTAAAATATTTTTTTCAATATAGTCTTTGCTATTTGTCCTGTTGTTGTAGCAGAAAAAATTTGTGCCGCTGATTGTCTGCAAATAATCATTGTATTTTTTATTAAAGGCAAGGCTGTCAAAGTATGACCAAATTAAAAATGGAATGGCAATAATAATTATTGGTAAAAATAGAATGTAAAGTCCAACTACTAAAAGAAAAAACATCCCAATTGTCAGCCAACTTTTAAAATTTATTTGTCGTGTAACCATTTCGTTTCTGTCGTCATTTAAAAAGCCCCGTTGAGATGGTCGGGAATGGTTGGACAGTTTTATTACGATTTTCGTAAAAAAATGGCAGATGCTCAGCTGCCCAATATATTCTACAAATCGAGCTCTTTGGTGAAAACATCGATTAATTCCTGATCCGGGGTGTCATCCAAGTCCGTATAAAATCAGGCCAGGCCCATCAAAAAGGAGTCAGACATACCACACCTGCCATGTTCCGGATGTGTAAATAGTATGTCTGAACACCAGAAACCACATTTAATACGAGAAAGATGTTATTTAATATAGCATTTTAAAGGGCAGGAACTCTTTATTTGCCGAATATTCATCAATAAGCAATTCTTTCAGCCTCGAGTTTTCACGCATGGCCATGAAAAGAGCTCCTTGTGCCCGTAGTAAAATATCATTCGGTTCTGTGCCTAAATTTAATGTATATAAATTTCTCAGTGAGCTTCCCAAGTCTTCTCGCAAATTATAACTTCCATCCAGAAAATTTTTCATAACAGCTGAATACGTAAAAGCTTCAATATGTGGATTTATTTCAGGTTCAGTCGCTCTTATAAGATTAGCGCCAATACAAACTCTCAACATAAATTGGCCATCTTCAAGAATATTCGTTATCGCAAAATATTTTAAAGCAACATTTAGTACGTAGTCTATACGAACAGAGTCTTTTTCAAGTTTGTTGTTGATGGTTTTATCTGCGAGTTCTGTCATAATGGAGTTAAAATGATGCTCATTTTTTAAATGGTTTTGAAACTCAGATTGAATTTCAACGGGGTCTTCCATTGAGACAAGGTCAGAATAGTTTTCCCGAGTAATAAAATGAGCCAGTAAATAATCAAAATACATCGTGTTGTTATTAACCAGATCCTTCACACAGGATTCGGTTTCTACTTGGATCACAGATTTATGAATAAACTCCTGTTCATTGTGATTAACTATTTCAACGTTTAAAAAGTCGCCGTAATAGTCAGTAATTAGACATTCAGTCTGTGCATGCAGATCAGTAAAACAGAAAAAAAAGATGAACATGCTAAAA
>JASCXY010000391.1 GCA_030012235.1 Balneolaceae bacterium ANBcel3
GGTGGATGATATTGCACAGGGATAGCGAGGCTTTTTTCCAGGGGAAGGCGCGCATAGTTAAACCCAAATAAAAGCATGAATAAAAGATATCCGCATGAGAGCATCCAGCCTAAACGCAAAAGATACAGACGCAGGTTTAATCCCTTATTTATTTCGGAGTAAGACCGGCGTATGAATACAACAGCGGGAATCGTACCAAGAACGAATAAAACGATAAAGAACTCGGCGATGGAGAAGGGGATAAGAGAGGATATACGCGCTACCGGATCAGAGATCCAACGAAAAGCATGCATCGAGAAATAGGCCTCCGTGAATTCGGGATATCTGGACAGTATGCGTTGAAGAATAAAGGCGGCCATGCCGGGGATCAGAAAAAGAAAAGATTGCACCTGCAATAGCCTGATTGGAGGAATAGAATGAGAATCAGGATTCATGATGAATTTTCTCAATTAGCCGATCCCATTTTTTCTTGACCGGGCCCGAAGTCCAGTATGATACATCGGGCGGCTCTGGTTTGCCTCCCAGGAGCCATAAGGCCAGCCTGTTGGCGAGCTCTTTGGCGTCTCCCGGTGGATAGCGGTACTCTTCAGGATAGATTTCCGGATAGCATAAATGGTCGGGGACAAGCGGACAAGCACCGGCACTGGTCGCTTCCAGCATGGAAAATCCCTGAAATTCATGAATGGCGGTACTAACGGCTATGGAAGACCGGCCAACCATGGTTTCGTAAGAGGACCTGGACAGACAACCATCGGATAGGATTCGCTCCGGAAGTTCTTCCCGAAGTAGCAATAACGAAGGATCGGTATGCGTGTCAGAACGGCTACCCAAAAGCATCAACTTGAAAGGGATTTGTTTTTTCTCCAGTCTTAGAATAGCCTCGGTAAATACCTCTGGAGCTTTATCGTATTCCCATCGGTGGTTCCATAAAATGGATACTTCTTCTTTGGGTTCAACAGCATCAATGGGCTGCACAGGTATGGGAAGCACCTCCGATTTACTTTCCAGTAAGAGTTTGATTTCAAGAGTTTCCGCCTGTGGTTTGGTCCGCAAAAGTTTAAAAACTCCATTCAGGAAAGAAACTCGATTGAATTCGGAGTTAAAAAAAAGACGATCCGATGCCAGAGCTCCATATAGCTGTACCATTTGCGGATCAACCTGATTGGCTTGATGCTCACTGAGCGGATAGGCAAACTGATTTTCATGAAAATAGTACCATACCGGAATCTCCGCGAGGCGGGGATGCAACCCTTTTATAGTAGCAATATCCACCATGGAAGTGGCGATAATAACATCCGGTACCGAGTCCGGCAGTTTATTTAACCATGAAACAGGATTTCCCCGGATTCTCCAGCGAAAGCGCCGTCCGGATAGCTCCATCAGTTTCCAGTTTATATCATCGAATTCAGAAAGAAGCCAGCGTGTCCATATTTTGTGGCTGTCCGTTTGATAGGAAGAAAGCAACCAGACTTCCGGAACACTCCGGGCCTTAAGTTTGGGCATAGGTTA
>JASCXY010000392.1 GCA_030012235.1 Balneolaceae bacterium ANBcel3
AGCCGGCCGGACAAATCACTTTTGAAAGAGCATATTTCTGCAGATTTCACCAAAATTCAGCAAATTTTAGTGAATTTATTCAGAAATGCCGTAAAATTTACCGATAAGGGGTCCATTGAAGTAGGGGTATACACTTTGAAGCCCGGCGAAATCACGTTTTATGTGAAAGATACGGGTATAGGAATCCCAAAAGAGAAACAGGGGGTCATTTTTGATTTTTTCAGACAAGTTGAAGAGGGAAATACCCGGCGTTTCAGCGGGTTGGGGATCGGGCTTGCCATATCAAAGAAAATCACAGACGTTTTGCAGGGAAGGTTACATGTGGAGTCCGAAGCGGGGCAGGGATCAACGTTTTATCTTTCGGTTCCGGTAGAGTTTATAGGCCTGAAAAGGGATCTTTGCACGGATCCGAAAAAATCGGCAAATATTCAGAAGGTAAAAAGTAAAACGGTACTTGTAGTTGAAGACTATGAAAATGCACGAACGTTAGTGCGATTTGCACTGGAAGAATTTAATATACGTATTTTGGAGGCGATTAATGGCAAAGAAGCCGTTGCTTTAGTAGAAAAACATCCGGAAATCGACCTGGTACTCATGGATTTGAAAATGCCGGTTATGGATGGATATGAAGCTACCCGGATTATTAAAGGGATACGGCCGGAGTTGTGTGTGATTTCACTAACGGCGTATGCCGGAGAGATGGATCAAAAAGAGGCTTTTGTAGCCGGTTGTGATGACATCATTTTAAAGCCATTTTCTATAGAAGACCTCAGGCATCGTGTGGTGACTACGCTTAAGCAGAGAACGGCCGCGTCTTAAAGCAGAATAACATCGGAATTAAGAAGGTTTTGTTACTTTGATATGAATGCCGGTTCCGTTAAGTTCTTTTTTGTCATAATTGCGGTTGCAGCTATGGAATTTCTAAAACAAAAGATACCGGATGGAGTGAAATGGCCACCTTTGCTCATGTTCTGAGCCACGCATTGATGATTACAGGTTTCGTATTTGTGATGATGCTTGTCATCGAATATGTCAATGTGCTGTCCCGCGGAATGCTGATAAAGTACGCCAGGTCTTCTTTTTTAGGACAGTATGTCATTGCAGGGTTGCTTGGGCTGATCCCGGGTTGTCTGGGGGCTTTTACTGTAGTTGCCATGTATTCACATCGGATGTTTTCCCTGGGAGCACTTGTAACAGCGATGATCGCAACCAGCGGAGATGAAGCCTTTGTTATGCTTTCACTTTTTCCTCATGATGCCCTCTTGTTGTTCGCTCTTTTGTTTCTCATTAGTATTCCTGCCGGATTGAGTGTTGATGTTGTTGCCGGAAAATACCGTCCCGTATGGATGAAAGGGATCGGCTACCATTCAACAGAAGAGCTTCCCTGCGAGGGATTTCAAATTCACTCTGGTGAATCGTGCCACTTGTTTTCGTTAAATAACTTCAAGGAAAAGTGGAAAGAGGCTGCCGGTATCCGGAGTATCCTGCTTGCAGTTCTGGTGAT
>JASCXY010000393.1 GCA_030012235.1 Balneolaceae bacterium ANBcel3
TTATACGGCCGTTTTTGACGGTTCACGGCTGGCCAGTGGTGTATACCTGTATCGCATGGAAGCGGACTCTTTTGTTCAGACCCGCAAAATGTTGTTTATAAAATAGTACATGTTAATTAAACAGCCTCCGGAACCCGGAGGCTGTTTAAACAATCTTATGGTTTTTATTATGCCCGCCGGAAAAAAGGTATCTGCATGTTAAAACGATTCACATCCATTTTAATCTGTCTTTCAATTGTCCTGTTCTTCTTTTCCTCTTGTGACTCGGGACTGAAGGGAACCAGTAATGAGAATATTCCTCCAAAAACGTATTTAACCATGGAGGATATACATATTGAAGATGATAATGCCCAGAGAAGACTGGTAAGCCAGATCCATATCTCCTGGTGGGGTGATGATCCCGATGGGTATGTTGCCGGCTATGAATATGTCATCACGAACAAAGAATGGGAGTATACAAGGGATACGGAACATCAGGTAGAGTGGACGTTCACTCATCAAACCGATAGTGTATTTGTGCTCCCCATACCTCCCGGAGAAGAAGTTTCCGATGTTCGTTTTACTGTGCGTGCAGTGGATAATGAACAGTTAAGAGATCCGGAAGGAGCCTCGGTAGTATTCCCTATCAGAAATTCCCCGCCTACAATTCGGCTCCATAAAACCTTGACGCCGCAACATGATATGGAAGTTCCTCCGGATACTACCTTTCAGGTGGCCAGTTTTGGATGGACCGCGGACGATCCGGATGGAGAGGCAAACTTGTCTCATTATGAAGTTGCTGTGAATGATACCACTCTTGGATGGCTTACGATTCCGGTGGATGCCAGTTTTCTTACAGCGAAAGTGGATCAATTTGATGCTCAAAGTGCTTCCGCAAGCGTCTATATTGGCAGAAGCCTGAGGCCCTCAGACCTTCGCCTGGAGCATTTTAAAATAAACAATCGCAATACCTTTTATATCCGGGCAATTGATAATGCACTGGCGGTGAGTGAAGTAGATACGGTGTCCTGGTATATGAAGGAACAAACCTCAAATGTACTGTTTATTAACGATTTTCCAGGATCTGCTGGTAATGAGGCTCTTCCATTTCATCTGGAACTGTTGCGGTCTTTAGGATTAGAAGAGATTGATTACCTGGATGTCAGGGACGGAGTCGCAACCGGAGGCCGAAAAGCCCCGCTTTCAGAAGCCTTTCACCGGCCTGTGGATCCCACATTAAATAAAATACTCTCTCAATGGGATCATATTTATTGGATTTCGGGAGATCTGGATAGAAATATCACCTATGCTTTGCGGTCTACTCTTACCTTTTTTGAGAACGGAGGAACCATGTTCGTCAACATTCCTACTAAAAGTATTTCTGATAACGATGCTGTACTTGATTTTTTACCGTTTGAAAAGGTTACGGACCCTCCACCTGGTTTTTTTGGCTATCATATCTTAGATAACCATTGGCTGGTGCCATCGATAAATGGCTTTGATTCTCTGAG
>JASCXY010000394.1 GCA_030012235.1 Balneolaceae bacterium ANBcel3
TTGAGAGAATCCAGACCATTTATCGATGGCACCAGCCATTGATTATTTAAAATTTGATAACCATTAAATCCAGCTGGTGGCTCTGCGACCTTTTCAAACGGCAGAAAATCGAGAACGGCATCGTTGTCCGGAATATTCTTGGTTGGAACATTGACAAACATGGTCCCTCCGTTTTCAAAAAAAGTGAGAGTAGACCGCAAGGCATAGGTAATGTTTCTGTCCAGATCCCCCGAAATCCAATAAATATGATCCCATTGAGAGAGCATTTTATTTAATGTGGGATCCACAGGCCGGTGAAAGGCTTCTGAAAGCGGGGCTTTTCGGCCTCCAGATGCGACACCATCTCTTGTATCCAGATAATCAAATGTTTCAATTCCTAACGTCTGTAAAAGTTCCATGTGGAATGGAAGAGCCTCATCACCAACAGATCCTGGAAAGTCGTTAATAAACAATACATTTGAGGTTTGTTCCTTCATATACCAGGACACCGTGTCTACTTCACTTACCGCCAGTGCTTTATCTATAGCACGGATATAAAAGGTATTGCGGTTGTTAAGCTGAAAATGATTCAGACGAAGGTCTGAGGGCCTCAGGCTTCTGCCAATATAGACGCTTGCGGAAGCACTCTGAGCATCAGACTGATCCACCAGGACCGTAAGAAAACTGGCATCCACCGGCATTTCCAACCATCCCTGTGTAGTATCATTTACGGCCACTTCATAGTGTGAAAGATTATCTTCTCCGTCCGGATCATCGGCCGTCCATCCAAAACTGGCCACCTGAAAGGTGGTATCCGGGGGCACTTCCATGTCATGTTGCGGTGTCACGGTTTTATGCAACTGGATGGTAGGCGGAGAATTTCGGATGGGAAAGATTACCGAGGCACCATCAGGATCTCTTAGTTGTTCGTTATCTATAGCACGAACAGTAAAACGTACATCGGAAATATCTTCTCCGGGAGGTATAGGCAACACAAACACGCTGTCCGTTTGTTGTGTAAACGTCCATTCAACCTGGTGCTCCGTATCCCGTGTATATTCCCAGTCTTTTTCTGTAATTACATATTCGTAGCCTATCACATAGCCATCGGGATCGTCGCCCCACCAGGAAATATGAATCTGGCTCACCAGCCTTCTTTGCCCGTTATCATCTTCTAAATTCACATCCTCCATGGTTAGATAGGTACTTGGAGGGATATTTTCATTTCTGGTTCCTTTCAACCCGGAATCACAAGAAGAAAAAAACAGCAGAGAGATCAAAAAAATGACAACTATGGATATGTATCGATTTTGCATGCAGATACCTTTATTCCTGCGGCATAAGAAAAGTAGAAAATGACAGAACAGCCTCCGGGATCCGGAGACTGTTCTATATGGAATTATTTTATAAACAACATCTTGCGGGTTTGGACAAAAGACTCCGCTTCCATGCGATACAGGTATACACCGCTGGCCAGACGTGAACCGTCAAAGACGGCCGTATGC
>JASCXY010000395.1 GCA_030012235.1 Balneolaceae bacterium ANBcel3
AGAGGAGTCTACAACTGGTCAGATCTTGATGCCAGTTATCAGTTAGCCAGAGATAACGGATTCCCGTACCGGTTCCATGTTCTTACCTGGGGTGGACAGCAGCCCGGCTGGATCAATGACCTGGACACAGAGGAGCAGTTGGAAGCCATTACTGAGTGGTATGATACTTTGGCCGCACGTTATCCTGATATGGAGTATGTGGAAGTGGTGAATGAAGGTTCCAACGGTCATCAGCTTCCTGATGGTATAAGCGGTGAAGCCAATTATATCGACGCACTGGGAGGAACCGGCGAAACCGGCCACGATTGGATTATTACTGCTTTTGAAATGGCACGTGAACGATTCCCTGACAGTAAGCTTATGATCAATGATTATAATATCGTGAGCAGTAATACCTGGGGTACACAAAATGCCCGAAATTACAGGCGAATTATTGAGGATCTTATGGAGCGAGACCTGATCGACGCGATTGGTGTCCAAACCCACGCTTTTTCAACCCCGGGGTCACAAGCACAAATAGGCTCCGTTTTAGATTATTTAGCGGAAACCGGCCTACCCATTCAGGCAACAGAGATGGATATTCAGGGAAATTCTGATTTATCACAGGAAGCTTCCGATCAACTCCAGCTTGAAAATATGCAGCGTATTTTCCCGGTATTCTGGGAGCATCCTGCCGTTACGGGCATTACCTTCTGGGGATGGCGACCAGGCTTGTGGATGGAAGATGCCGAACTGATTTACCGTAATGGCGAAGAACGTCCGGCATTGCAGTGGCTCAGAGAGTATGTGGAGAACTGGACAACTCCGGAACCCACCAATGTGGACACCCCTTCTAAACCTGCTGAATTTGAGCTCTCTCAAAATTACCCGAATCCGTTCAACCCAACGACTTCCATTTCGTTCAGCATACCAGAAGCGCATGATGTAACTATCCGTATTTATGATATTACAGGCCGACTGGTACAGACACTGGTGGATGCACCTACGGCAGCAGGACGCCATACCGTAACCTTCAATGCAGAATCCTTTTCAACCGGAATTTATTTCTATGAATTAAGAGCCGGTTCGCACAGAGAAGTACGAAAAATGACACTGATCAAGTAATCATCCGTTCCTCTTTGAAAAGCCCGGATCGTTTCATTACGATTCGGGCTTTTTTGTGTCTGAGGAACCTTCATAACCTTAACGGACTAACACTATATACTCTTTATGTGACAAAAGCACAGGCGCTTGCACCCGGCCTTGCGAATTCGGTTCCATGCACTTCGCTATCCCCATAGAGTATAGCCTGACGCGAATAGCCCTCTTGCTTTAGAGCATGGCAGCGACAGGAAATAATTGGATTGTTTATGTCCAACTGTGAATATTGCTATCTGCAACGTATTCAATATTGCAACGATTTAAAAAAAACATGGCTCTCGGCCTAAAAAATGGCGTGAGCTCTGTTTTCTTATTTTGAAGCCGTTCACACAATCCA
>JASCXY010000396.1 GCA_030012235.1 Balneolaceae bacterium ANBcel3
GCCGTTATGCATCTAAAATTAAGGCCATTGAGAAGAAGTGCTCCAAATTGAATCAAACGTTTTTTTTGTGGCACGTCTTATATCATCCCCGGTTCTGACAATAAAGCACTGCTTTTTTGGAAAACCATTAATGCTTGTCCCAAGTATTATCATATCCGATACGTCTATTATATACCTATCGTGAAGAGGTGCAGTCGTAGTTTTGCGTAATTCAAATTTATTAAAGTCAGATTTTGCTGCTGAAAGAAGACGACGTAATTTACCCGAATCACGGATCGTCTTAGTTAACAATTTTAACTCTACATTTTTTGGAACTGATTCGATATGTTCTAAAGTTGCATCATCCAAATATGGATCACAAATACATACAATGCCTTTAAGTTTCGAAAATAATGAATGAAGTGAAATTGTTGCTTGCATAGCTTCTGCAGGATTAATGAGCGTGATTGAAGATTCATTAGACATAATCTTCTCAATCCCGGCTGAAAGCAGATAATATTCCCAACGCTTGTTTCTCTTACGACGGTCTACATATTCCTTGTTCAGGTTAAGTAACTTGTCAATAGATCGCCAATGTATACTCAAACCATGGGTTTCCAGAAGTATATTTGATATTACGAGAGAAGAAATCCAAACCTTCTTATGTACAACATTTTCATTGTAAAGAATGGCAAGAATTCTGTCCAGATCACTATCCAGTGGCACTGGATCAATGGTATCATCCGTTTTTGAAGCAGTTGTCATCATTCAGTATCGTGTTGATCTTTTTTCTTTTTAGAATTTCTTCGCGATGTGGCAGATTTATATCTCGTGCTTTTTATCTTGTCTGCAGGAAAATTACTCTTCACAACCGATTCTCCAGTACTTGTAATATAATATTGGCCGGTTTCTCCTGTTTTAGCAGCAATCCATCCACTCTGCAGCGTCCATCGAATATCTCTACCTAGGTTTTTCGGAACAGGTTCTGCTGCTTCTTCAAATGATTTTATTAGATCCGACTTTGAAAAAGTGTCTTTTGATTTGTTTGTCTTTAAGAAATAAGCAATTGTTGCAATTTTGTCAGGAATACGCTTAGGTGAAAAATCTAACATAAACTCCCGAATTGCCTTTTCAGGTTGAGAGCCTGCATCGTTTTTTTTGTTCTGCTCTTGTTCTAACAATTCTTTAGTGCCTGTATTTCCTTTATTAACATGATCTTGTGATTCGCCTGTAAGCAAAGATAACATAGT
The DNA here is from genome assembly GCA_030012235.1 of Balneolaceae bacterium ANBcel3. Classification (GTDB taxonomy): domain Bacteria; phylum Bacteroidota; class Rhodothermia; order Balneolales; family Natronogracilivirgulaceae; genus JASCXY01. The sequence goes on from JASCXY010000396.1 coordinate 1,230, forward strand.
GCGTTTCGCAACTTCTTCATTGACTTCATGTTCAAAGCTCATTCCTGGTCCAACTATTTTAACTGTATATTTCATAACTCTCTGTTGTTTTTGTAGTACACGTGTACGCTTATTTGATACAAATGTACTAATAAATATACAACGTGTCAAGTCTTGTTGAATAGATGCATAACATAAAATTTCAAGCGGACGCGGTTAGGGTCCGTGCTCCTAGCGTGGCTCCTCGCCGCGCCGCTTAAATTTTG
>JASCXY010000397.1 GCA_030012235.1 Balneolaceae bacterium ANBcel3
GGAACCGATACCCCGACGATGGAATCGTATCCCAATGCCAGTGCAAAGGGCACAAACAACGGTATAAAAATGATCACTTCTTCGGACATGCCAAAGACACTGCCCATAAAGGAAAACAAAATCATGAACACCGGTATGAAGAAAGGACGAAGCCCTTCGTGTCGGTTAAAAAAGAGCGCCGACCTTCGGATCGCCTGCTGGAAGGCCCCGGTTTTCTGAATAACGGAGAACGCTCCCGCTACAATGAAAATAAATGTAATGATCAGAACAGCATACGAATCGGTAAATCCGTTGATCGGCGCCATGATCAGTTCGTAAAATCCGGCAGGATTGGAATCAACATATTCAAAGGAGTCCGGATCGACTACTTCTCTGCCATCCGGTCGTTCTATTCGATCATACTGTCCCCCCGGAATAATCCGCGTAAGTAAAGTGAATAAAACCAGAAGTGAAAGCATTAATATAACCGTGTTGGGCGCTTTCAGTTTCTCGAGCATCCCGGCTGCTTTTCCCACGTTTTCGGTTTCACCGGCCTGCCCGGCCGTATCCTGTTTTTTTTCTGAAGTCATAAAGGATAGTAGTTTCGTTCAAAAGTCCTTTTGATGCCCGATGGCCTTTACCAAATAATGAATATCCGTAGGTCGAAATCCCCCCTCATGTGCGAATTTCATCCACCGGCTTGCCCAGCAGGTATACGGCCAATAACATGAATACCAGCATGGAGGGATAAATGATCCAAAGTGAAAGCCCTGCAACCATGGATGCGACAAGGGATACGATTGCAAAACCTCCCACAAGCAAGGCATAGGGAAGCTGGGTATTCACATGTGCAATATGATCACACTGACATGCCAGTGAGCTTAAAATGGTGGTATCGGATACAGGTGAACAGTGGTCGCCCCAAACGGCTCCGGCAAGGACCGCACTTACACCTCCATAGAGAATGGTGTGTGCTTCTTGTGGATCCAACCCGTGCGAAAGACTGAGAGTCCATGCCAATGGCACCACAATCGGTGTGATGATACCCATGGTGCCCCAGCTGGATCCTGTTGCAAAACTGGTAAAGCCGGCAATAACAAACATCACCACAGGCAACCAGTAAGGATTTACCGTTCCTTCGAGCAAGGAAACCAAAAAACCGGCCGTATCCAGATGGATGGTAACCATTCCAAGCGACCAGGCAAGTACCAGGATGATGCCGCCTTCAAACATGACATGCATTCCCCTGAACATGCTTTTCTGTATTTCCTGAGCTGAAAGAAGCTTTCTGGATAAGGTCAGCACAATCGCAAGAAACAAGGAAAAAGCAGAACCCCACACCAGTGCCGCATACGAATCTGCGGTTCCGATGATGTCCCTGATCGAATCGCCTTCTCCGGTTATCAACAGGCCAGCTATGGTCACGGCAACAAGCCCGGCAATGGGCAAAACCGCATCCAGCCA
>JASCXY010000398.1 GCA_030012235.1 Balneolaceae bacterium ANBcel3
GAGAGGAAATCCGTTGTAACATAATAGGCTGAAATACGTATACCCATTTTACATTCTTTCTCTTTTATTCATTTTTGGGATTTCTCTGTCTAAATAAAATGCATTGCTGAATTCGATGAAATATTTATTACTGCTACTCACTTTGTTGTTTGTTTGCTCATGTTCTAACACTCATAAGCTGCAAAACCTCTCGCTTGATATGTCCAAAGAAGAGGTTGTTAAGATCATGGGATCGCCCGATTCTGCCCGGGGTGCGATTAAAAACAGATACGATCAGACCATTGAGGTATGGGAGTACCTCTTGTATAAGACTACCGAGGACAGAGCAGAAAACAGAACAACGGCCTACTGGATGTTCTTTTGCGATGATGTTCTGGTTCAATGGGGGGAAGCCGGAGACTGGAACAGAGAAGCCGACCGGATATACGAAATGCGCTTCCGGTAAGCATTCTCTTCGTTTTGACGTATTTATTTGTGGAAACGAATTTTCCTCCTCTATCCCCGATGTAAGACCTTTCTTGCGGAATAGTGATTTGATTGAATGATGAAGATTCTTCCCTATGGTGAATACAGGACTCATTCATAAAAAACAAAAAGCTATTTCAAGCATAACTTTATCACACTGTTTTTGCTGCAGTTCTACTAATCTATGATTAACCGGACTAATGCCCATTGAATGATTAAAGCCACGAGTGTGTTCATACGAGTGAATATGTCTTGTTACACCTTGATTTAAGTATATCCATTCATCGGTTCATTATGTCACTTTTACTACGTTTTTTGCCTGTCTTTGTGGCCTTGTTTCTGGTATCATGCGACCGTGAAGTCACGCAGGATAATACCGGCCAGATACACCAGGTACCCGTTAGCTACACCGAAGTTCAAATCCGGGATCTTTCAGGTGCTTTTACTGTTTCTTCTGAGGTGCTTGCATACAACCGTTCCTATGTGGCTGCACAGCTTTCAGGAATAATTGTAGAAGTCAACGCCGAGGAAGGCCATCAGGTCAGCCAGGGAGATGTCCTGGCTCGAATAGACACTCGCAGACAGCAAGCGGAACTTCATAGAGCAACTATCAGCCTGGATGAAGCACTGGATCAGTATGAACGAAATGCCTCATTATATGAAGCAGATGCTGTTTCACGATCTGAATATCTCACTTCCCTTCGAAATTATGAACAGGCACAACGCGCTGTTGAACAACTGGAGCTGGATATAGATTATGGAGTGATTAAAGCTCCCATTAGTGGCATGATCTCTGCCAGGCTTATTGAAACAGGAAACTCCGTATCTGTCAATGAACGCGTTTTTACGATCTCGAATATGGATAAGCTGGTTCTTCGTCCGGGAGTTACCGAGCTCCATCTTGCCAAATTGGAGAAAGAACAACCGGTTGAAATCAGGTTTGATGCCGCACCCGGACATTTATACGATGGTTTTG
>JASCXY010000399.1 GCA_030012235.1 Balneolaceae bacterium ANBcel3
TCTCTTGCTTAATTTTGAATGACTTGATAGGTGTAAATCGGACCCGAAAGATCCAGAATAACGGTATAGTTACCCGCTTCAGCTACAGGAATGTTATTCCCGCCGTCTTCAAGCGTTCCATTACCGATATTATCTCCGTAATTCAGAGCCCAATCATCGTTTGCCCTGAACTTAATTTCTCCGGCCGTCAGATCCAATGTAATCGTCCACACCTTCTCATCGGGATCATAGGTCATATCCTGATCGGCATCCCATCCATCCGGGGTGGCATCGCCAATGAGGCCCCAGGACGTTTCAAGCGTGGTATACGTCATGTCATTCAGGTCGACGTTTATTTTATAATATGCCGGACCCGGATGAACAATATTGGCGCCATCCTGCTGAAGAGTACCATCGGCACCGTCATCGCCCCAGTTCAATTCCCAGGAACGTTCTGCGGTGAATTTGAACTCATTATTATCACCCGCCATATAAACGTATCCTTCGTATCGGTCATTATCCTGAATGGAATAGAGGGCGGGAGCCACATCCGGGCTCCAGTCGTTCTGATATCCACTCGCGGACTGATACCCACCGGGAACATAGATGGCCGGATAGTCTACCTCAACTAGGTACGGTGTAAATGTCAGCATAATCGGTTCCGAATACTGGGGGTCATCCTCCAGTCCGGAAACAGCTGCTGCTACACGCAATAACACTTCAGCAGGCATTCCATCCGGATAGCCTTCGGCAAGAAGAGCGCTGTTCATTTGTCCCGTGGTGATGGTCACCGACTGGGTGCGGCTTGTAGCAACGGTCCGGTATGCTTCAAAGTTATCCTCTGGATCACTCATCTGAACCGAATATTCGACGGCAGCCTGAAAACCATAATCGGTTTCTGTCCACTCCATGGTAAACAGAGGCTGATCCGCCTCGTCTTCCACCAGCTGAAAACTTCCTCCGGCTTCAGGCCCGGTAATAGACGGAGCTTCAGGGGACGAGGTCATTACCGGCCCCGAGTCTCTGTCACATGATACCAGCGCTGTAACCAGAGCGATTGATAGCAAATAAAACGTTAAATTTCTCATAGTCTTTTTAATTAAGAGCTCACATTAATAACCGGGATTCTGTGTCAGCATCGGATTCGCATTCACATCAGATGCAGGAATCGGATACAGGTTTCGGTAATCTGCTGATGCAGAGCCATCTTTTACGCCACCTTTCCATGCCCATACATAATCACCCGATGTGAAATAACCATAGCGAATCAGGTCGGTTCTGCGATGACCTTCCCAATACAACTCCCTTGCTCTTTCATCCAGAATAAAATCAAGTGTGAGATCATTGGAAGTAATATTTCCGGAATCATCGCCATAGGCTCTCTCCCGAAGCTGGTTCACCAGAGATACGGCCTGAGCGATATCACCGCCTTGTCCGCC
>JASCXY010000004.1 GCA_030012235.1 Balneolaceae bacterium ANBcel3
GTTTTCTCCCTCTGCCTTGAACCCGTTCTCGAACAACTTCACCATGCACTCCATTGCCGCTTCTTCATCCGGGCCATCAAGCTCTAATTCCAGCTCAGCCCCTTGTTCAGCAGCCAGTGTCAATAACCCGAGAATACTTTTTCCGTTTATTCTGTATCCATACATATGGACATGAAACTCCGACTCGAACTGGGTTATTTCCTGTACGATTATTGATGCTGGCCTGGCATGAATCCCTGCGGGATTATTAACGGTTACTTTCTTTTTAATCATTGCTTCTACTTACAAGTCTGAATTCCTGTTTTCAGCTGCAATCCTGACACAAACCTGATTGCTATAATTATTTATTTATAACTTTGATTCCACGTCTCGTAACTTATATTTTACGTCTTTGAAAATACAGTGATATTAACGTTTCTTCCTATAAAATTTGACAATCGACAATTATGCCGGTCAATTTAAATGACGTTTACTACATGGCCAACCTGGCCCGGCTTCAGCTTTCAGAAAACGAAGCCAAAGAACTGCTTAAGGATATGAATGATATTCTATCGTATATGGATCTCCTAAATCAAATAGACTCTACCGGTATCCCTCCTATGGAACATGTTACCGATACTACCGCGGGTTTCCGGCCGGATAAAGCTCATGATCCGCTAAGCCATGAACTTGCATTAAAAAATGCACCTGACGCCGATACCAATCATTTCCGGGTTCCTAAGGTGATAGATTAAATCACATCACACTTTGCATGACATAAGCTATCCTAATACAAGGTCGCTAATTGATGCTAATTTCATATTCTTTAAGCCGAACGCTTAGGACAATGTAACCATCACTGCCGGTCTATTGCAACTATTATCCTGCCAAATTTTTGAGCCATGAAAAAAAAACGGCATCCACATAGAAAAAAAAACGACCCCTCTTCTAAAAAAGTACAAAAAGACACTCCTTCGCTGATTCCGGATATATGGAATACCCTCTCTCCCAAGCATCAGCACCTGATTCTCCTTGCCTTTCTTTTTCTGATTCCCGCCTTTATTTTCCCGGAAGTCTATTCTTTCAGCCAGCGTTTTGTGGCTCACGATATTCAGCAATTTACCGCAACGGCTCAATCGGTGATTGAATATCGTGAAGAAACCGGTGATGATGCTTTATGGGCTACGAATATTTTTAGCGGCATGCCCTCTTTCACCGTTATTAAAAACCACGCGTTTCAGCATATCGATTCTTTTTTACGTGCTTTGTTTCCTGCTTTTTTTATCCCCGCCATCCCATTGATGATTGCCGCCGGAGGAATCTATTTCTTATTATGGCTTATGGGCTTCAAACCACTGCCATCTGCTCTGGCAGCCCTGGCTATTACGCTCTCAACCTATATTCCCATCATCGTTGGCGCAGGGCATAATTCTAAATTAATCGCCTGGTCTTTTATCCCCTGGGTCATTGCCGGTTATTGGATGACTTCAAGAAGCCCGTATCGACTTGCCGGACTTTTTGTATTTGCCATGGCCCTGAATTTTGCTCTGCGTGCAGAACACATTCAGGTCGTTTATTACTTCCTCGTGATGTTAGCCGTATGGTTTCTTTTCGACACCATAGAGGCTTTACGTGAAAAAAAACAGGCCGAATGGGTAAAACGATTCGGACTCATGGTCGCCGCCGGCCTTATTGCCCTGGCAGCAAATACCCAACCATACTGGAGTACCTACGAATATTCTTCTTACAGTATTCGCGGCGGTTCGGAACTTCGGGCAGAAACCGGAAATGGATCCGGAGGCCTGGATACCGATTACGCGTTTGCATGGTCTCAGGGTAGAGCTGAACTACTTACCCTGATTATCCCTGAAAGCTTTGGCGGTTCTTCCATGGATGGTGGGTACTGGGGACCAAAAACGTTTACCAGTGGTCCGCATTACCTCGGAGCTCTGGTTTTTTTATTGTTCATTATCGGCTTGATTCGAGCTCCCGGACGACTAAAGTATGTGTTTTTATCTGCGGGAACACTAACCCTGTTGTTTTCTCTCGGTAAAAACTTCTACAGCTTCAATATTCTGTTTTTTAATTACTTTCCTCTTTTCAACAAATTTCGTACTCCGGAAATGTGGCTCATCGTCACGGTCTTTTGTTTTGTCTTGATTGCCGCAATGGGAATGAAGTGGCTATACGACCAGTGGTCCGATCACTCTCTGACATTGAAATCTCTTTATCTGCCATTAGGTATTACGCTCGGGACCGCACTGTTTTTTGCTCTGTTTATCGGCCATGTACTCACTTTTGAAAAAGACGGCGAAAGAGCTATGATGAGTGAACAGCTGGCCCGCCAACATGACCTGGATCCCCGAAGCGAGCAGGTACAACAGGCCATAGGACAGTACATGAGCACCGAAATTATCCCGGAACGGCAACGTAAAGCCTCATCGGATAGTTTACGCTTTCTGTTACTGATCGCTGCCGGAAGCGGCCTTATTGTACTCGCGGCCACGCGCCGGCTCTCCATGAATTACGCCCTGACCGGAATGTTAATCCTGACTGCCGTGGATCTCGTTCAGGTGGGAAAACGATATACAGACAAAAGCGGTCTGGTTTCGGCTGATATGTCCTATCAGAATGTTCTGGAGCAAAAAGTACGGCCCATGGATCGTTTTATCGAACAGCATATTTTTGAAGATCGCATCTGGCCCTGGCGATCCCTGCCCCTGGGAGACAGTCCTTTTAATAATGCGGTACCGGCATCGTTTGTTTATCCTTCTGTGGGAGGGTATTCCGGTGCAAAGCTTTCCCATTACCAGGACGTCATAGACCATGCGTTTTATTCCGGCCGACATGGTATTAATCTGAATGTCCTCAACATGCTTAACACCCGTTATATTTCTTACCCTTCACCACTTGGCTTGCCCGGTTTCCGTGTCGTTTACCAGGAACAGGACGGTGTCGTTATGGAAAACCAAAACGCGCTCCCAAAAACATTTTTTGTGGATTCGCTGACGGTAAAAAATTCCATCAGAGAAACGGTAGAGGCACTGAATGACTTTGACCCGGCATCTACAGCTATTCTTATGCCCGATAGTACCACCCCGGAGATTGTCCCGACTGAAAACAGATCCAGCCGTGTCACGGAATATGGCCCCAGACAAATCAACATCGAAATTGAAACCGACCAGCCTTCGTTTCTGGTCTTGAGTGAAATCTACTACCCGAAAGGGTGGTACGCTTTTCTGAATGAAGAAGAAACGGATATTATCAGAACCAATTATTTACTGAGGGGCGTATATGTCCCGGAAGGAAATCATGAACTGGTGTTTCGGTTTGATCCACGGTCTCACCTGTTAGGAAGCACCATTTCACGGACATTTAACCTGATTCTGTTACTTATTGGTGGTTTTGTACTTTTGGGATTCTATCAAAACCGGCACCAAACCGCCCAATCAGATAAAGATTCTGAAGCCAACTCTGACAAATCGGTTCCTCCTCAAAACGAATGACTGTTCCGGCTTTCCGGCTTTTCTTGTATCTTCGGATTTCTGCCGTATTGTTTGAATTCGTTTTGAGAAAATATCCACTTACCGGTAAAGGTTTTGAAGTACCCTGCAATTGATCATGATTCCGACCGTTCAACGGAGGCTGTACTTATAATAACCTACTACTGGCCCCCCAGCGGAGGCGCCGGCGTTCAGCGTTTTTTAAAATTTGTAAAATACCTGCCGGATTGCGGGCTGAAGCCTGTCGTTCTTACGTGTGCCAACCCGTCTTATCCACTGCTGGACCCCTCATTGGAAGAGGATATTCCTGAAGGGACGGCGGTTTATTTGGCACGTACAGTGGAGCCTTTTTCTCTGTATAGCTCCCTTTCCGGAAAACCCCTCGATGTTATCGCCAGTCCTTCACGCTCTCTGGGTACCAACCAATCCGGAGTTTCTCAAAAACTCATACAGTGGATTCGTGCCAATATTTTTATCCCCGATGCACGCGCAGGGTGGATTCCATTTGCCCGAAAAAAAGCCCTTGAGCTGATCCGACAGCATTCCATATCCTCTGTGATCACAACCGGACCGCCGCACTCCACACACTATATAGGAAAATATCTTAAAAAAAAGGCGGGGATTCGCTGGATTGCCGACTTCAGGGATCCATGGACGGACATTCATTATAATCAGGTGCTTCCCCGTACCTGCATTACCCGTTGGATCGATCGAAAACTGGAAGCCTCGGTTCTGACAGCTGCGGATGAAATCACCGTCACGGCTCCGGGTACAGCACGCTATTTCAGTGAAAAAGTAGATCGATCTTACCATGTCATAACCAATGGATTTGATCCGGATGACTTTGGTCCGCCTCCTGCTGCTGATAAAAAGGAGGCTTCGTTTGTGATTCGGCATATTGGCAGTATCATGGAAACCTCTTTTCCCACCAGCCTGATTAACGTTTTATCGGAGCCGGAATTTGATAAGTGCACGTTTGAATTCATTGGAGGTATCCACCCGGGACTCAAAGAAAAAGCGGCACAACCTGAGTTGAAAAAGGTGCTTCGCTTTACACCCTATCTCCCTCACAAAGAGGCCGTCAAAAAAATGCAGGAAGCCGATATCAATGTAGTCATTGTTCACCAATCAACCGATAGCCGCATTCTTATCCCCGGAAAAGTATTTGATTATCTTAAAGCCGGGAAGCCTATTCTTGTATTGGGTCCCCCGGACGGAGATGCAGCCTCGATCGTCCATGAGTGTCGTGCCGGTAAAGCCTTTGATTACGAAGATATCAACGGAATCAGAAAGTGGCTTTTAGATTGCATCCAGGCAAAGAAAGACCGTGCTGTTTCTTCTCCGGATGTGCCCGCCGTCATGGAGTATGCCCGCCCTGCCCTGACCCGAAAACTGGCAGGGGTTCTTCTTGGTCCTTCGGGAGAAAAGAAACCTCCTGAGTCAGCTGCATATCAACCATAATTTCACAGAATCGTTTACTTTGTTATTTCATCGTATACCCTCTTTTACCGGAAACCAGGAGTTTCGAAAGTATTTGTTTAATACTGCCTGGATGATCGGCGAAAAAGCCTTCACCATGGGTGTACTGCTGGTGGTAAGCATCTTTGTTGCGCGTCATCTGGGAGCAGAGGGCTATGGAGTGCTCTCGTATGCGTTTTCTCTGGGAACTCTTTTTGCCATGGCCACCCATATGGGCTTGCACGGACTGGCCGTAAGAGAGCTTGTTCGACATCCAGACGACCAGAAGCTTCTTCTTGGCACCATGTTTTCTCTTAAATTTGCCGCCGGTGTACTGGCATTCCTTTTGTTTTTAACACTGGTTTTTTTGACAGAAACGCCTGGAAGCACTCCTTACTATACGCTCCTGATCTTGTCCGGGATTATTTTGTTAAAGCCCTTTGAAGTCTTCGATTTTTGGTTCCAGGCACGTGTAATCGCACGTTTTTCTTCTTTTTCGCGTATTATTGCCGGTCTGCTTTTTGCCGGAACCAGCTTTTTCCTGATTCTAAAGGACGCACAGGTTCCTGCATTCGCCTCCGCTTATCTTATTCAGGCTGGTTTTACCGCTTTGTTGTTCAGCCTTTTCTTTGTGCTTAAATCGGGACATCCACCCCCGCTACTTCACTTCCAAAAAGAAAAGGCAAAAAAGCTATTATCGGAAAGCTGGATGATTTTACTCGCGGCTGTATTTGCCATGGTCTACCTCAAAATAGATCAGGTCATGTTGAGATGGATGATCGGTTCAACAGAAGTGGGACTCTATTCGGTAGCTGTTCAATTATCCGAAGCCTGGTACTTTATCCCGTCCATGATTGCCGCTTCCATTTTTCCAAAACTGATTGAGCTTAAAAAAGATCAACCGGAACAATATCAAATACGGCTTCAGCAGCTGATCGACCTTCTCTTTTTGGCCGCATTGGGAGTTGCTGTTTTTATTTCATTGCTATCACGGCCTCTTATTGCTTTTCTCTATGGAGTAGAGTATGAGTCGTCTTCTCTTTTTCTTTCGATTCATATCTGGGCCGGCATCTTTATTTTCATGCGGGCCGCATTCAGTAAATGGATCCTTATCGAAAATGCCGTCATTTTTTCTATGATAACGCAAGGTCTTGGCGCTCTGTGCAACGTGCTTCTTAATCTGCTTTTAATCCCAGCTTTTGAAGGTACCGGTGCCGCACTGACCACGGTATTTTCCTACGCCATGGCATCTTACTTCGCCCTGCTTTTTCATTCTAAAACCCGGCCCATGTTCTGGATGATGACACGCGCTTTTACCGCACCTTTCCGTTTAAGAATGAGTTAATTTGGCGCAAAATCTTGCCCGATAAAATCGTTGACATATACATACATTGTAATTACATTTAGGAATAACGATCCTAATCCTTTTCCCGATATGAAAACCAAGCTCATACGCATCGGTAACTCCAAAGGAGTTCGTATTCCCAAACCTCTCATCGAACAATCCGGGCTATCCGAAGAAATCGAACTCACTGTCAAAGACAATGAAATTGTGCTTAGGTCAGCAGATGGCCCCCGAAAAAATTGGGATCAGGCTTTCCAGAAAATGGCCGAAAAAGGTGATGATCAGCTCCTTGAGGGAGATTTTCCAGATGCTTCCAATGGATGGGATGAATCGGAGTGGACATGGTAAGCCAATCAACCGTCAGGCGATTTGACGTTTTCCTTATTTCACTGGATCCGACAAAAGGCTCAGAAATCAAAAATACTCGTCCCTGCCTGATCATCTCTCCTGATGAAATGAACCGGCACATCAAAACAGTGATCATCGCCCCAATAACATCCACATTAAAACCTTATCCCACTCGCGTAACAACTACATTTCAAGGGAAACAGGGCCAAATTGTACTGGATCAAATTCGAACCGTAGATAAACGACGATTGGTTAAGAAGCTTGGAGTTATCAGCGACCCAGCTCAGTCAGAGGTTTTGAACACGCTACAAAGCATGTTTTCTATGTAAATGTGCCAAATTAACAAGCGTTTCATGCTGTCCGGTGTTGATTTGGGAAGTATTGGCTACATTGATTTACCCGGCAGCATAAACGGGTGGCCGTACAAAAACGTAAGTTTTCGTCTTTTTTTGACTCTCCCAAAAACAGTACTTTAACGACACCTTTCAGTTCTTGTTTTGCAACCTTTGCTTTGAATATGAACCCGGATACCCCTCATAAACTTACGGATACGGTCATTAAACACGACTTCTGCATAGGTTGCGGAGCGTGTACCTATGTTCAGCCTGAGGCATTTAAGCTGACAAAAGATTCGTTCGGAATGTTTAAAGCGCTCCCATTAGAAGATCATCCGGAGGATGGTAAACCTGAACAGGTCTGTCCCTTTTCGGAAACTTCCATCAATGAACAGACCCTTGCTGAAGATCTTTTCCCCGAAGCCCATATTCAATTTAATGGCCTGGGCCGGTACATACGTGCCTGTGCCGGATATGTGGCAGAGGGCTCCTATCGCTCCAAAGGCAGCTCGGGAGGGATGGGAAAATGGCTTTTAAACCGGCTTTTGGAAGAAGGCCATGCAGACACCGCCATTCAGGTTCGTTCACATCCCAAAGATCACCGGCTGTTTTACTACGATTGCTTCAAAAAAGGAGATTCGGTACTGGATGGATCCACATCCGCCTATTACCCGGTCACCCTGGCGGACATTCTGACTCATGTAAGAGATACTCCCGGACGCTATGTAATTACAGCATTGCCTTGTTTCAGTAAAGCTCTGCGCCTGCTATGCCGTCAGGATCCCATTCTAAACGAGCGTATTCGCTATGTCATCGGGATGGTCTGCGGCCACCTGAAGTCTGAAGCATTTGCCGAGTGCCTGGCCTGGCAGCGTGATGTCCCCCCTTCCGAACTGGCTGGCATTGAATTCCGTGAACATATCCCTGGTGCAAAAGCCAATGACAAAGGAGTCATTGCCTATAAAAAAGACGGTACGTGTACAGATGTTATTTCCAGCCGTCAACTGATAGGGGGTAACTGGGGGCACGGCATGTTTAAATACCCGGCTTGTGATGCCTGTGACGATACCGTTGCTGAAACAGCCGATATCACCATCGGAGATGCATGGCTTCCCCGATTCATGAATCAACCGGAAGGCACCAGTCTTGTTATAGTCCGCTCGGTATTTTTTGATAACCTCATCTCAGAGGGAATCAAAAATCAGCAACTGACACTTGAACCCCTGAAACAGGCAGAGGTAGCTGCGTCTCAGGATGCCGGTATCCGACATAAAAATGAAGGCCTCGCCTACCGGATGCATCTTTGGCAAGAGAAAGGTATGTGGCACCCTCCAAAGCGGGTGCATCCTCACGTTCCATCCAGCCGGAGAAAACGACACCTTTTTAAGCTTCGGCAAGAAATAACAGAAGCATCGCACCGTCTCTTTAGCGAGGCAAAAGCGAAAGGTGATTTCAACTATTTCCGGAAAGAGATGTCAGACCGGCTTGAGGCGTATCAGAACCTATACCTGCCTTTGTGGATGCGTATTGCAAAACGTATATTGATGCAGCTTGGACTATTTAATCTGGCCGTTCGTATTAAAGATGCCATAGCAAAGAAAAAAAGCCGCCGGTAATTCCCATATTTTACTACAAGCATCTGCATGAAGATTGTCATTGACGGTACCAATTATCTGAATAAAGGAGCCGAGCTTATGCTCGAAGCCATCCTGGAGCAGATAAAGGTGCACCACCCCCATGCTTCCGTTATACTAAATGACCGCCACTCCGGTATCGATTTACGTAGTAAAAGGAAAGATGTAAACACTTTCAGGCCCTGGAGGTTGCGTTTCGGCCATTATCCCTGGGGGATCCTTCAGCTTTTAAGACTTCCTTCTACCTATTTCACAGAACTTTACCCTCTTAAACGTGCAGATATTTTGTACGATGCCTCCGGCTTTCGTTTCGGCGATTCGTGGAATCATCCGGATACCTGGCTGGATGCCTATGAATCATATTTGTCGGCCATCGCGGCACAAGGAACCCGAATCATTTTCCTGCCCCAGGCATTCGGCCCCTTTCATACATCCGCTGGCAAGCGCAGCGCATCGATACTTGGTAAATATGCCGATCTGATTATCGCACGGGAACAGATTTCATTGGAATATCTTCTTGAAGCCGGTGTACAAAGGGAAAAAACCGCCTGTTTTTCTGATTTCACCCTGGCCGTCGACGGGGTATTTCCATCCAGATTTGAGACGCTTAAAAATGCGGTATGTATTATCCCAAACCGCAAAATGATATCACATGGCGGCCTGAAAAAAGAGCAATATCTGAAGGCTGTGTGTCAGCTTTTCGAGTATCTCAGGCAGAAAAACGAACCGGCCTATATCTTAAACCATGAAGGGAAGAAAGACCTTCGAATCTGCAGGGAAATATCCAAAACGATGCAGGTTCCGTTGATAACCGGCCTGAATGCCAGAGAAACCAAAGGAATGATCGGTTCTGCCAGATTGGTAATTACCTCCCGTTACCACGGGCTCGCAAGTGCATTAAATCAGGGTATTCCCTGTATTGCAACAAGCTGGAACCACAAATATGAACTTCTTTTCCGTGACTTCGGGATGGATGGAACACTATGGGAGATGACGTCAGAGGAAGTACCCCATGCGGTACTGGACACTTTGCTGAAACCGGAGGAAAGAGAGCGTATTCATGCTAAACTTACGGAAAAAAAACAGACATTGGTTAAGAAGAATACTGAAATGTGGAGTCTGGTTCGCAATGCGTCAGACCGGGATTGAATAAGGAATTAACAAAGATTTCCCTTATCTTTTTTTCTTTTCACAGAGGATGTTCCGGCCATTTACATCAGCCGGGTCCTGCCTGAATAACGATACCGTCAAACGCAAGGAATGTAATCGCGATGAGTACCACAAAGCTTACCACACATCATGGTATGGTTGATCTTCTTCCGGAGGACACCGAAAAATGGAATTATATTGAATCGGTCATTAAAGATGTTGCCCGGAGGTATCATTTTCAGGAAATCCGTACCCCCATTATGGAACCCACTGAGCTCATTGCTCGAGGAGTGGGCCAGTTGACCGATATTGTCAGCAAAGAAATGTTTGCCTTTAACCGGGGAGACGACCAGTATGTTCTTCGTCCGGAGGGTACCGCTCCGGTGGCCCGCGCATTCATCCAGCATCACATGGCACAACGCGGAGGAGTACAGCGGTTGTTTTATATCGGGCCCTTTTTTCGGGCTGAACGGCCTCAAAAGGGACGACAACGGCAGTTTCATCAGTTTGGAGCCGAGTTAATTGGAGCAAAAGGGGCCATCGCTGATGCCGAAATCATTGCTTTTATGATGGAGGTATACCGGCGATTTGGTATAGAAAACATTAAACTGAAAGTAAACTCTGTTGGAAACCCTTCATCGCGGGCCGCTTATAAAAAAGCTCTCTATGAGTACTTCGTGCCCCTGCAGGATCAGCTCAGTGACATTTCCCGGAACCGGCTTGAAAGCAATCCCATGCGTATTCTGGATTCCAAAGAAGAGCAGGATCAACCACTGAAGGAAAAGGCGCCACGAATCACAGACTACCTCGAAAAAGAGTCAAGGGATCATTATGAAGAGGTGCAGCAACATCTCAAACAATTGGGCATTCCATTTGAAACAGACCCTTTTCTGGTTCGCGGCCTGGACTATTATACGGAAACGGCTTTTGAACTTATCAGCCCTGACCTCGGGTCGCAGGATGCGCTGGGAGGCGGAGGCCGGTATGACCTTCTGATTGAGGAAATCGGTGGTGCTCCTGCGCCGGCCGTAGGATTTGCCTGCGGAATGGAGCGGCTTTTGATCGTTCTGGAGGCTCTGAACATTGAGTTACCCTCAGCAGAACCTCCGGATGTATACTTTGTCACCAGAGGTGCACCTGCGGCAAAATGGGCGCTGGAAACAATGCCCGGGCTTCGCTCAAAGGGCCTCGTTTGTACGATGGATTATTCCGGCCGATCCATAAAAGCCCAAATGAAAGACGCCAACAGACAACAAGCCCGTTATGCTATAATTGCGGGTGAACAGGAACTGGAGGAGCAGATATTTACCTTCAGGGATATGTCGGAAAGTACAGAAAAAAAAGCGGCCATGGCCGATATCATTTCTGAAATTTGTCAAAAGTAGCATTGTAAGAAGCTCATACGAACATCTTAATTTTTCTGGTTCAGGGAGGCCCCTATGCGAAAAAAAATTGTGTTCATCCTGTTAGCATTCATTGCCCTGTTGTTCCTCATTAATCTGATTGCAGGACATTTTCTGGCAAAACGCCTTGATCAGGAACTTCAAGATATCTTCAACCCTGCCTACAGTGTTTCTGATTCGGTACCATCCGACTCCATATCGTACGGGTCGATTACGGTGAATCCTCTAATGAGCACCGTCACTATCTATGACTTCCATTATTTCCTGGATGGCGTTACCGGATTTGAACTGGAGTCCAGTCGTTTCACTTTTCGAATCCCTTATAAAGATCTCTTCCACATCATATTTTATCGGGAGTACTTTCAGACTCTTTCTTTTTCAGTGTGTCTGGGTGAACCACAAATTACACCTTCCCGGCGTTTTAAAGATCAGTACGGAGTTCTTTTATCCATGCTTGGAATACCCTCGGAAACTTTTTCCATGGATCTGTTTTGTGTTTCTTTCAAAATAGATGAAGAAAACAACATCTACGCAATGGACAACATTGTTCTGGAAGCCCGTGCTTTTGACCTTTCGGCTTACCTTGAATGGATTCCGGGATCACCACCTCAAATCGAAAATGGTTCGGTTACCTTCGTCCGCATTGAGCCGGAATATCAAATTATTCTGGACTCCATAGAACAACTCATTGGAAAGCCCATCCCGCAAAAAAACGGCCATCCACACTTTACTTTTTCAGGACGTTTTTCAGCACCGGAGATACATTATTTCATGCAGGAGTAGCCTTTTGAAGTGAAATCCACGCAGAGATTGATGAAACGTGTCTCCTAAAAATCAGTCACCCGGCTGTTCTTCCTTCTTTTTTGCATGATAGTCGGTAAAAAACGCAATCCCTTCATCTCCCATATACCGCTTTAAAATTTTGGGATCTGTTTTTGTAAGATCTACAAGGATCAATCCATCCAGCACATCACTAAAATCGGGATCAACGTTAAATCCAAGAAGCTTTCCACCCAGTTTAAGGTATTGCTTCAATAAAATGGGTACGCTTTTCTTTTCCCCTTCAAATTCCGTCATAAGATCGGAGACATCTTCAAGCGATCGTATAACATTTTTATTTCTGGTATCCATTCCGCGCACCCGGTGCCCCTTGTACGGCATTTTTGGCCGAACCATTCGAGCCATATCCGGCAGATAGTTATTCAGTTTCAGGAATGTAACGATCAAATGCCTGGAAAGAGAACTATAGTCACTGCTGATACTTACCGGCCCAAAAAGAATTTTATAATCGGGATATTTGACGACATAATGGCCTATACCTTTCCACAAAAGCATGAGAGGGGCAAAGCTGCGCTGGTATTCCGGACGGATAAAAGAACGGCCCATTTCAAGTGCCGGACTAATTTTATCAAAAAAAGCTGACCTTATTCTAAACAAAGTCGTTGTATAAAGCCCGCGCTTGCCAAAGCGCTTAATCAGATTGTCGGTCCGCCCAATCCGATAGGCTCCCACCAACTCCTCTTTTTCTCTGTTCCATACAAATAAGTGTACGTAATATTCATCGAAGCGGTCCAGGTCGATGGCTTTACCAGTGCCCTCATTTGTACCACGAAAGGTGACTTCCCGAAGTCTTCCTATTTCCCGGGTGATCAATGGTACTTGTTTTTTTACCGCATGATATACCTCAAACTCTCCGCTTTGCAACAGACATTGTGATTTTGCCAGCGAATCGATCTCACCCTTTAGTTCATCGACAGGCACCGGATCGATAATATCCTCCTGGGCTGCCGAAGCAACAGGAACTTGCACTGTACGTGCATCCTCCGATGAACGGTTTTGAAGCATGATCGTCCGCTGTCTCAAAAAGTTCGCTAGCTCTTTGTTATCCTCGATGGACGTAATTTTCTTGGGTGTAATGATGTTCCCGATGCGAACTTCAAAGTCTTTATCCTGTTTATTCAGAAACTCTCTGGGCAACATCATGGTTCGCAAGCGGGGATGGATTGCGCCCACCATCTGAAATAAAAAGCGGTTATGCCCGCTAAAATAAACAGGAAGTACAGGAGCATTCGTTCTTCGGATAAGAGAAGCAATGGACTCAGACCACTGAGGTTCAACAATTCGCTGTTTTTTCTTGGAAAAATGAGCGACTTCACCTGCCGGAAACACCCCGAGCAAATGGTCATTATTCAGCCATTCGAGCGACTTTTTTATGGTTGCAATGTTCGCCCTGGCAGATGCGGCCCCACCAAAAGGATCTACAAAAAAGAAAACCTCACGCAATTCCGGAATTTTCTCCAACATATAGTTGGCCATTATTTTGGAATCCTTTCGCACAGAACGCAGCAATGAAGCAAGCATAACGCCTTCGATACCACCGAACGGATGATTCGCAACAACGACCAGACGTCCGTCTTTGGGAATACGCTGGAGATCCTGATCTGAAATGAGGTATGAAATATTCATCCTGTCAAGCAATCGATCATAGTATGCCTGATCTGTTTCATACTCAAGGGCATCGTTATACAAGCGATTCAGACGTTTAAATGCCAGAATCCTCTCCAGGGGTCGTTGTGCCAACCTAAAAAGAAGCCGATTCCCGGATTGCTCTATCTCTTTGTCAAACGTAAAAATTTTAGCCACGTTTACCTGTTTCTTTCAATTAATGCATTTGTTGCGATACTGCTTCGTACACCTCTCCTCAGGAACGAATGGCGACGATATTTATTTAAAAAATTACGACGGATTTGAACCCTTTATCCCGGAAAGGTTTCGATCTAAAACACCACTACATGATCCAGTGCCTTTTTATACTTGAACGGGTGTGTTTTCTGGGTCACAGAAAGCCTTCTTCGCTTATTTAAATAATAATTATAAAGCGATTATCGTTCACGCATAAAAGGATTTAAGTATTTTTTTAACAACGGCGAAATGCTGGGAATACCCCTTCCTCTGTTTTTGGACAAAACAGATACATCCCGGACTAAATTCATCGCCAAAATCAACGGAACTACTCCCCTGTTTCAGCATGAATAACGTTGGAACATGGCAACTGAATCAAGTATTTTATCACCAAACAAACCTGGACAGGATTTTCTGGTTCAGGTGCTGTTTGGAATATAATAAAAACCACAGAGTAAACCACTTATGGCCGAACAGGAAATGCAGCATGACCCGGACGTACTTGAAGATATTAAGGACAAAGTCTCTGAGCCCCCGCTCTTTAAAGTCATACTTCTTAATGATGACTATACAACTTTTGACTTCGTTGTGAGTATTTTAACTGGTATTTTTAATAAAACCGTCCCAGAAGCCATTAAAATTACCAATGATGTTCACCGCAAAGGATCCGGTGTTTGTGGTGTTTTTACCCGGGATATCGCAGAGACTAAAATTGAACTCGTAAACCAGTGCAGCTCAGAAGCCGGGTTCCCTCTCCAATGCACAATAGAAGAAGCTTAAAATGATCAGTAAAGATTTAGACCAGGTACTTAAAAGCTCTTTTCTACTGGCCACTCATATGCATCATGAGATGGTCTGCCTGGAGCACCTGTTGCATGCCATATCAGATCATCCTGAAGGAGCCCTGATTTTAAAACGAACGGGAGTTCATCTAAAAAAACTCAGCGACGACCTGAGTTCTTTTATGGAGTCACTTCCTAAAAGAAAGGAAATAGAAAACGAGCCTGTTCATACACTTGGTTTTCGCAGAACGCTTCAGCGCGCCATCATGCATACCCAGTCGGCCGAAAAAGAGCTAACGGATATCGGGGATGTCCTTATCTCCATGTTGCAGGAAAAAGACAGCCATGCAGCCTTTTTTATCAAACGACAGGACGTATCCAGGCTGGATATACTGAAGTATGTATCGCACAACATTGCCCGTCCCGGCTTTGAACACGAAGATCAACCGGATGATCAGCAGAGGTCTCCTTTTTTAGATGACAGGGAGGAAACAGAATACGAGCCTTCAGAAGATTTCCCGGATCCGAATTCTCCAATCGATTCAGAATCTGAAACCAAATCTACCACGATTCCCTATACCGAGAACTGGACCGAAAAAGCCCGGGATGATTTTTTTGATAAAGTGATCGGGCGGGATATGGAAATTGAACGCAGCATTGAAATCTTGTGCCGGCGACAAAAAAACAATCCTATTTATGTAGGGGATCCGGGGGTTGGAAAAACAGCGATAACACAGGGACTCGCTCAAAAAATAGTGTCCGGGGATGTACCGGACAGAATGAAAGATATGAGCATTTATTCTCTCGACCTGGGTGCACTTCTGGCAGGCACAAAATACCGGGGAGATTTTGAAGCACGGCTCAAAGGCGTGTTAAAAATGCTTCAACAGAAAGAAAATATCATCCTGTTTATAGATGAAATCCACACCATTGTGGGCGCCGGAGCCGTTTCGAACAGTACCATGGATGCTTCAAATATGCTCAAACCCCTATTAGCTGACGGACGCATCCGCTGTATTGGTGCAACCACTTTTGAAGAGTATAAAAACCATTTTGAAAAAGACAGAGCCCTTTCCCGACGCTTTCAGAAAATTGAAATTGAAGAACCGGACCATGACACTACGATTTCAATTCTCAAAGGCCTTAAGCCCGTCTATGAAGAGTATCATCAGCTGAAAATTACCCATGCGTCACTGGAATCCGCGGTCCACCTTTCATCAAAATATCTGACCGACCGGTGGCTGCCGGACAAAGCCATCGACGTTATTGACGAAGCATGCGCCCGGGTGTCTTTGAAAAAAGAAAGCCGGAAACAGCTCACTCCAAGGGATATTGAAGAACTCATTTCAAAAATGGCCCGTGTCCCGCTCCAACAGCTTAGCGGAGTTGAAAAAGAGGGTCTTAAAGAACTTACTTCCCGTCTGAATGCAGAAGTTTTTGGACAGGAGGATGCGGTGGCCGCTCTTGTGAAAGCCGTAAAAAGAAGCCGTGCAGGACTGGGAAATGAATCCAAGCCCATTGGTTCTTATCTCTTCAGCGGTCCCACCGGAGTTGGAAAAACCGAGTTATGCAAGCAAGTGGCCCGTTCACTCGGAATCCCTCTCATTCGGTTTGATATGAGTGAGTATATGGAGAAACACACCGTATCCAGATTGATCGGTGCTCCGGCTGGATACGTTGGGTTTGAACAAGGCGGCTTGCTTACAGATGCTATTCGCCGACAGCCCAATTCGGTTCTTCTCCTGGATGAAATCGAAAAAGCCCATCCCGATATCTTTAATATTCTGCTGCAAATCATGGATTATGCAACGGCAACGGATAACACCGGGAGAAAAGCCGATTTCAGGAATGTGCTGCTAATTATGACCTCGAATGTCGGCTCCAGAGAAATGGCTCAACATCGAATCGGTTTTTCCGGCGAGCCACATCAGCAACTCAATGATTCGAAAAAAGCTCTTGAAAAGCATTTCACGCCGGAATTCAGAAACAGGCTGGATGAGATTGTCATTTTCCGGCACCTGGATCCTTCCATTGTTGAAAGCATTGTCTATAAATTTCTGCGCGAACTGGAGGGACAGATAAAGGATAAAAAAGTCAACATCAGAACCTCCAAAGAAGCCGTGGAATGGCTGGCGAAAAAGGGGTATGACCCTGCCTATGGTGCACGCCCCATGGCCCGGGTCATTCAGGAAAGTATCAAGGATCGCCTGGTGGATGAGTTGCTTTACGGGAAATTGCAATCAGGGGGCACCGTATCCATTTCTGTTAAAAACGACGCACTGGATTTTTCTTTTCCGTAAGCGGCTCCTAATATTACCAGTCCTTTTGATCCCTATAAATCTCCAGAAATAAAAAGGGGAAGAACCCGATGGTCACTCCCCCTTTTTGATTGATTATCGTTCCGGATAGGGCGGTGGTTCGGGCAACCCCACATCCATTTGCTCGAGTTTTCCAAGCAGATGATCGATGGCACGGTTAAGTTGCTCATCTATTCCGGCATACTCATTCGCAGGATCGTTATCTACATAAATATCCGGTTCAACTCCAAATCCCTCAATGAT
The DNA here is from genome assembly GCA_030012235.1 of Balneolaceae bacterium ANBcel3. Lineage (GTDB taxonomy): Bacteria > Bacteroidota > Rhodothermia > Balneolales > Natronogracilivirgulaceae > JASCXY01. The sequence goes on from JASCXY010000004.1 coordinate 17,180, forward strand.
CCATTCTTTACCTTCGGTGTCATAAGCCGCATATTCCGGCCGGTTCAAGTAACCGCCATCCACAAACGGCAGGGACTGCCGGATGCCAACCACTCCGCCCCAGGTTCGTTTCCCGATCAGTTTACCCAGTCCGTGTTTTCGAAAACGGTATGGAAACAGATCACCATCGGAAGCAGAAAACTCATCGATCAGAGTCACCATCGGACCGAGCATCATCGCACCCGGGTTAGGAGATGGGATTGTATTCCTTGCCACATCCACTTTGGCAAGTTCTCTTCGAAGCCGTTCAATAATCATGGGCGAAACATTACCGCCCCCATTACCGCGGACATCGATAATAAGCGCCTTTTTCCGAAGCTGTGGATAAAAATGCTTTACAAATTCATTAAGTCCGCCCGGGCCCATATCCGGTATATGAATATATCCAACCTTTCCATCGGTCGCTTCACTGACTTTCCGAATATTCTCCTGAACCCAGTTGTAATAATAGAGGCCGGATTCATCGGCGACGGGCTTGATAACGAAATCACGCGTCCCCTGCAGCGACGGGCTGCTGTTTACGCTGATAAGAACCGGTTTTTCGGCTTTGTCAATGAGCAATTCATAGATATTTGACACTTCTGAAACAGGAAAACCATTTATCCGGATGATATATTCACCTTCTGAAACCTGAACACCCACTTCCGTCAACGGTGAACGTCGGGAACTATCCCAGTTCTCGCCTTTCAATATCCGATCGATCCGGTAAAATCCGCTGCCATCATCCCGGCTTAATTCCGCTCCAAGGCGCCCCATGGGTACCCGGTCTGGCTGCGGCCGGTCACCATCGCCCACATATGCATGTCCAACATTGAGCTCTCCGATCATTTCACCAATGATATATGTAAGGTCATTGCGATGAGCCACATAATCCACCAGAGGCCTGTATGTTTCTCTTATTGCTTCCCAGTCTACGCCATGCATATTGGGTGCATATAAAAAGTCACGCATTTGCCGCCATGACTCATTAAATATCTGAACCCATTCCGCTTTTCGATCCAGCCGAACGTTCATATTCGACAAATCAAGTGTCGGATCAAGTTCAGCTTCCCGGGACGGGAGGTCAATAATCGCATAGTCACTTCCCCTTACCAGCAGCATTTTCTTACCATCTGCAGATATACGATATCCACTGGCCGGACCAACCATCTGTTCTTCCTTTGAAGCAAAGTCATAGTAAAGAAGCATGGTCTGGCGATCGGTACGTCCGTTTCGCTGATAGTATATGCGCGAATGTACCGCCTGCAGATTGCCATAATTAGACGCCTGTACAGGCAGGTCAATAATCCGGCTGGAAAGACGATCCGTATCCACTTGAATTTGTTCGGTTGCATCTGCATTATTCCCGTTGTCTTCTGATTCATCATCCAATGCAACTTCATCGTTTTCCGGTTTAAAAGGAGAAGGTGTATCTTCACGAAGAGTTACAAAATAGAGTCTTTGCATATCGGTATATGCATGATTCCACTCGGTATGGCTGTAAATCGGATTAAAATCCCGGTTGGAAACAAAAAAGAGATACTTCCCGTCGCGGCTGAACTCCGGACCACTTGCCGAATACCATCCATCGGTTACTTTATAATGCTCATCTTCATCCAGAGAATAGATCCAGATCCGGTTCATGGTTTCATGCTCCGGCATGGTGTAGGCAATCCAGCGACTGTCAGGAGCCCAGGTATATTGAGAAAACTCCCAGGATTCAGCCTGACGAATCACCTTGGTCTCTCCGGAGTTGATATCCACCATATTCAGGCGAAGCATCTTATCCGCCCACAAGATTTTTTTACTATCCGGAGACCATTCTATCCGGTATTTGTATGTATCGGCCTCGGTGGTAATCTGGCGGGCCTCACCAGATCCGTCCTGGGGCCTGATATAAATTTCATCTTCACCGCTCTTATCTGAGATATAGGCAATCCAGCGGCCATCCGGCGACCATACCGGGTTACGGTCGTGTGCGCCCGGAGAATTCGTTACATTTCGGGTGATGCCACTACGAGCAGGTACCGTGAATATATCGCCGCGAGCACCAAACAATGCTCTGCTGCCATCCGGGGAAAGTGAGGCGCTGTGAATAAAGTCCGAAGCATTCACGAGCCCGCCTCTGGAAGTTAGGCGGTCATCCAGAATACGAACGGTAATTTTATGCAATTCCTCCGTGGTAATGTCAAAACGGTACAAATAACCGCCATTTTCAAAAATGATGTTATTCTGTCCGATAGAAGGAAATTTGATATCAAACTCCGTAAAGTCAGTCAGTTTACGCTCATGTCTCGAATCCAGATTGTACTCATATAAATTCATTCGTCCGTTTTCATCCCGGTCTGAGATAAAAAACAATCGGTTCTCGTACCACATCGGAATGATATCCTGAGAATGGCTATCCGTGATCTGCCTTGTTTCTTTGGTCTCAAAATCATAGATCCAAATATCATCTGCCATTCCTCCACGATACCGTTTCCAGGTTCTGAACTCACGAAAAACCCGATTATAGGCTAACTTGGATCCATCCGGAGAAAACGTTGCAAATCCTCCTCGTGGCAAAGGAAGCTGCTCCGGCAAGTCCCCTTCAGGATGCGTCAGATATAAATGGCCTTTGAATGCATTAAACTCCCTTTTTCGGGATCGGAACAGTACCTGCTGGCTGTCCGGTGTCCAACCCATGACAAGATTATTCGGTCCCATTCGGTCAGCGACATCATCTCTACCAAGAGTCGTCGTATAGGTCATGCGAACCGGCTCTCCACCGGTTGCCGGTATCCGGTACACTTCTGTATTTCCGTCGTATTGGCCTGTAAAAGCGATCCAGCGCCCGTCCGGTGAAAACCTCGGGAAAATTTCGTAACCGTCGTGGCTGGTCAGCTTTCTGGCGGTTCCCCCATGGATGGATACCGTATACAAGTTTCCGGCATAGGAGAATACGACTCTGTTTTCATGTACCGCAGGGAATCTCATGAGCCGGGATTCCGTAGCAGATGCCTGTACTTGAACCGAAAAAGCCGTGATCATCAGCCACGCCAGGATAAACGAACAAAGATAGGAGTTTAAGGCCCTGCAACAAGGCCATAATCTTGAATTTTGCATGAGTTCAGAGGATTATCGGGTTAAAAGTAAAGAGACGATGTAGTTTATGAACATAGCCGGATTGTCGGAGTCGTGTAAAAATCGCTGTTAAACGGTTTCTGTTCCGGCATATCTCTGTAAATATGCGCAACCCGGCGTCAAGGAACAACCCGACACCTGTTTTTTTCCCCTGTCTTTACAAGTTATTGCAAAAATAGAAGCAAACTCTGCCTTTCCACGGTACTTCGACTTAATTCAATTCCATGGTCATTTTTTTTCCATTTCGTACAGATCCGTTTTGATACCCATTGCCATTGGGGCGATGCAAAGGAGCATCCCATGAGGTCTCACTCACACCGTTTGTTTTTACTTTCTGCTTTTCCTGTACGTGATTCTTTTTGCCAATAACATCCAATAGCGCACTGACCATCGTTTTCAGCTCTTCGGCTTGCGAGGAAAGTTCTTCAGCCGAGCTTGCACTCTCTTCCGAAGTGGAGGCATTGCGCTGAACCACTTTATCCATCTCTGACATAACCATGGTCAACTCACGGATACCGGAATCCTGCTCACTGGCTGCGGCCGCAATTTCTTCCACGACACTCTTTACATCCGATATACTTTTGCTGATTTCCTCCAGGTTTGTGGCTACTTCTGAAGCCATCTCTGTACCTTCTCTCGTACTTGACTGCGAGCGTTCAATAAGATTGGACGTTTCACTGGCTGCTGCTGCGCTTCTTTGAGCAAGATTCCGGACCTCTTCGGCCACTACGGCAAACCCTTTTCCTGCTTCACCTGCCCTGGCCGCCTCAACGGCTGCATTCAAAGCCAACAGATTGGTCTGAAAGGCAATATCATCAATCGTCTTGATGATTTTTGATGTTTCATCCGCTGATTTATGAATTTCCTCCATCTGGATGTTCATTCGTTTCATAGCATCCATACCTTTCTTTAACCTTGGATCGGCTTCTCTCATAGCATTATTTGCCAGACTTGCATTTTCTGCCGTCTGTTTGGTTTGAGAAGATATCTCCTCCAGAGAGGAGGACGTTTCTTCCAGGCTGGCCGCCTGCTGACTTGCACTTTCGGATAAGTCCTGGCTGGTTGCTGATAATTGCGTAGATGAGGCGTTTACCTGTTCCGAGCCGGACATCAGTCCGTCAATAACCTCGGACAGGGATCGATATAGGGCTTTTACCCCTCCGGAGACAAAATAGGCCAGTCCAAGGGCGAGCAGTACCCCTATGATCAACGCTATACCCGTAATTTGAAGCAGCGCCTCCGACAGCCCCCCGGCTCGCAACGCTTCTTCTTCAGCAATTTGTACATTTATCTGAACCAAACGGGCAAGCAAGTCCAATGCATCTGTCTGAGATTCCGTAAGCGGCCCCTCCAGATGATCCTGCATCGTATACATAGTCTCCCCGGCTCGATGTGACATATCCAGCATTTCATTAAACTGACGAAATACCGTATTCATTGCCGGTTCCATACTTTGTTCATATACCCGGTTGGCCTGTGCATGATTACCTGCCCGCATCAAACGTTGTATCTCAGCGACACTCTCATGAAACTCACTGTGAGCTGTTTCAAAGCGCGCGATCAATTCTTCAAGCTGGCGATTACTCGTTTCATAGTGAGGCAGCCAGGATCCTGCTCCGCAGGCTGTGTGGTCTGTGCCCCCTGAAAATGTCAATTCTCCCTGCCCAAGCGACTGCAAGACCCCTTGCACCAGTATATAATGATCTTTCATAAATTGCTCGAGCCGATAGTTGAGCTCCATGGGATCCGTAATACCATATCCGTCAAATGCCTCCGATAACTCTAAAAACGTATTACTTTCTTGTCTGTAGTGGTTCCATACCGGGACAAACTCCTGCCATAACCGCTCTTCCTCTCCCGTTCTGGGCAAAACCTCAAACTGTTCCCAGGCTGAACGATATAAGCTTTCTTCATCCTGTATATGTCTGTAACGCTCTCTTCGTTCTTGAAAGGTATACCCAGCCGTTGACAATCCAAACATAGTTCCCCGAAACTGCTCGGCCGAGCGTTCCACCTGAACTAAATGGTTAACACTGGGAAAACGCACCTCTCCTATTTCAGTAATAGAATCATTGCCGCTGGACACACCGTAGTAGCCAATTCCACCCATAGCTACCAGTAATACAATCATGGAAAAAAACGCAATCCCAATTTTGACTCCAATGGGCATACGCGTTAAACCGGAGATCGAGAATAGTTTATATTTACTTTTTTTCATTTCAGAAATGGATTCGTAGACATTATAACTCCCTGATGTTATCGCTAAAATCACCTTGGACCTAAGCCGGAATGAGACCTTTCTTGTCCCCGTTTGGGACAAGAAAGAAGATCAATACGTTCTCTTAATCTCCGAAGGATGAACTCCGTGTCTTTGTTTAAAGAGACGAATAAACCACGAAGTTTTTTGATAACCCGTCATGAAGGCAATTTCTTCCAGGCTCTTTTCAGGGTATTTCTTTATAAGTTTTTTTGCCATTTCAAGCCGGATTTGACGAATAATTATGGACGGACTTTCTCCTGTTTCCTCCTTTACCAATCGATAGAGTTGTTTTCTCCCCAGGTTTGACTCCTTTGCAAGCACTTCGACATTAAACGACGGGTCTCGGTATCTCTTTTGAATAATATGAAAGATTCGTGCTATTCGACTTCCCGGGCTATCCTCGAGAAAAGAGAAACCGGACAAACGATACCTGATTTGATAAAAACGTCCTGAAGTTCTTGCAATATAGATTTTGCCTTTATAGAAACCTCCCGAAATAGAATCAAGGTTAAACGAATATTTCTGGACATATGATTCTCCTGGCCCATTCTTATTTTTCTTATTGTATTTACTTTTTTCATCACTGTCAGCCTGAAGTTCATAAATAACTTCAACATGCTCTGACTCTCTATGATAGCTAACTTGTAAACGGCTATTCACGGGTGCATGATTCATTAAATACATGAAGGTACAATAAAACACACAATAGGATTCTTCCTTGAAAAACGGTTGCAGCTCTTTTTCCGATGGAAGGCTTGCAAAGAGGTGTATGCCTTTTTGAATGGCATGCCGCTCTAATGCTTTTAGGGATTTTTCAATATCCGGACTGTAAAACAGGGGCTCTTTCCGCTGGTGATAGCACTTATGAAAGGAGTTAGCAAGACCTTCTGCAATACGTACCACTGATGTATCTTCTCTAAAGAAAAAAACAGGACTCTTCATTGAATATACACTGCTCAGTTTTTGTTGATCTTGAATAATAAAACAGCATTCGACCTGATTTTCGTTCATTTTATCCCCCACAAAACAGCGCTCATTGGTATGACCGTGTACTTCCGGTTTAGAAGCAATCAGAGAGTAGTATCTTCAAATGACTTCATGATCCTTGAAGTTTAAGTTCACATCTGTAAATCTACTATAAAGCATATGACTGAAATGGTAACCGAATATCCTCATAATCATAGGTACACTATTCCGTAAGGAGAGCCCGGGCGGGTCATCCGTAATGTTCATGCTCTTCCATTTTGCACACTTTTTTCCTCATTTTTATCCCTTTTTTTCCAACCTGTAACCCATTATCAAACAGGCATCAAAAAAACGACCGCCAACGACACTTTTCTCTTTTCTTTTGATTAGAAAAGTGCTTTATTACTCTATGTATCGCCATGTTTGTTTTTATTTTTATTAAGAACCTGCTTTTATATTGAATAGGTTGCTACGAATATTCCACATGGTTCAGGGTTGTTTATTGTTTTTATTCTTCTTTAATTTTGCATAAATATTTACCACACTTTTAGACCACTTTTGCATGAAGGTAACCTTACGAGACATTGCATCTGCCACCGGATTCTCCATTTCTACAGTATCCAGGGCACTTCGCGGAGAAGGCCGTATTTCTGAAGAACACAGGCACGAAATTCTGGCAAAAGCCCACGAAATGGGCTATGAACTACCAACAGGCAGAAGAAGTATCCCAAAAAACCAGCCTCCTCACATTGCCATTATCACACAATTTGAGACCGGTGAATTCTACTCCTGCTTTTTTGAGGGCTTTTCTATCGCTTCACTACAAAAAGGGGTTCAGGTAAGCCTTTTTAGTGTATCGCATGACTATACAAAAGTGGATACACTGATCAATAATTTAAGGGCACTCGGTTATTCCGCTGCTGTAGTTTTTGTTCCCGAGCTTAAGGAGGAACAGTACAAAAGGCTGCTGCATGCTATTCCAAAGGATTTCCCGGTTATCTCATGTTCAAACATTAATAATCCCGTACTGGATACAGTCACCTTTGATGCCTACCGGGGAGCGTCGCTCGTTGCCGAACATTTCTGCAAGCAAGGGTATCGCAAGGTGGGTATCATTGAAGGCCCGCAGGAAAAGCCGGAAGCACGTTTTCGTACCAATGGGTTTACTGACTACATCAAACACGAGTCTATCTCCGAAATTGTCTGGTCATTCCCCGGTGACTATACTCACGATGGCGGAATCCGTGCATTTGAGGCTCTCAAAGAAGCCAGTGATGTACCCAGAGCCATATTTGCTGCCAATGATGCCATGGCATTTGGTTTTATGGAATCCGCCCGGGCCCAGGGCTGGCGTTTTCCGCAGGACATCGCTTTGGCCGGATACGACAGCCTTCCGCTGTGTAAATATCATTACCCTCAATTGACTTCTGTAAATACAAATTACACCTTATTGGCTAAAAACACTCTGGAAACACTCCTTTCCAGGATCGGACGGCCGGTAAGCCACCAGGGAATTGTTAGCCTGGTTCCTGTAAGTCTCGATATTCGTGAATCCAGTGTGTATGCTGAAGATGCGGAGAAGCATCCACCAACCCAAAAAGCTGCCATAAAAGTCTGAAACACCTATAGAGTCCATAGGCTTCCGGGGTTTCATACATCCTTGTTCCGAAAAAGCTCTCTTTTTAACCAGAGGAGTTTCGTATTATTTCAGGGATACGTTTTTTTTTGAATCCTGACTTTATTTTAAACCATGCTGAAGTGTGTTTTTCCTTTTAAGTTATTCACGGTTTTTGTTCCGTCAGCACCCGGCGTAAAGAATATGGTACTGTGGGCTCTGCCCCTCTTTTCCGTATTTCTTTTTTTAGGATCATGCAACAAGGCCGATGATCATGAGGATACCAGAACCATTATTTTGGCTCATGCCATGCATACCAATCATCCGGTATCCATAGCCATGGCTCAGATGGCTGAAGACATTGAAGAAAAAACCGATGGCCGGATGCGCATAACCATTTATCCGGCCGGCCAACTGGGAAATGAACGTAAACTATTAGAGCAGATTCAGCTGGGTGTTATTGGCTTGACCAAAGTATCTACAGCCACTCTTGAAAATATCGTTCCCGCGATGCGTGTTTTCAGCCTGCCGTATCTGTTCCGGGATAACGATCACAGTACGAAGGTCTTTGACGGAGATCTTGGCAAAGAACTGCTCCTGGAAGGTGTTCCCTACGGACTTCGAGGGGTCGGTTACTACGATGCAGGAAGCCGAAGTATTTATACCACCGACCGGGCGGTGGAGACTCCGGACGATCTCGCAGGATTAAAAATCCGTGTGATGGAAAGTGTCATAGCCATGCAGTTTATGAGAACCATGGGAGGATCTCCCACCCCGCTTTCTTATGGCGAATTATATACCGCTTTTCAGGGTGGAATTGTTGATGGTGCAGAAAACAATCCCCCCAGCTTTTTTACATCCAGACACTATGAGGTATGTAATTATTATATCCTGAATGAGCATACAACCATACCTGACATCCTGGTAATCGGAGAGTCTTTATGGAATTCACTGTCCGAGCAGGAACAAATCTGGCTTCAGGAGGCCATTGATGCTTCTGTCCTCCATCAACGACAGCTATGGGAAGAATCCGAAGAAGTTTCGATGCAGGCGTTCCGCGATGCCGGTGTGAACATCATATATCCTGACAAAGAGCCTTTTCGTGAAGCTTCCAGACCCTTATATGATCTCATCCGGGATAACGATCCGGAGCTTTATGAGTGGGTGGAAAGAATACGAAACATACCATAAATCAAAAGATATCCATGCTTAGAAAAAGAATTGATCAATACACAAGGCTGGCTCTGTTGATTATTATGTCCCTTTTGGTTCTGGATGTTGTATGGCAGGTATTTACAAGGTATATCCTGCAGTCACCCAGTACATTTACAGATGAGCTGGCCCGTTTTCTTCTCATTTGGGTAAGCTTACTGGGCGGCGCCTACTACAGCGGAAAGAATATTCATATTTCTGTAGAAGTACTACCGTCGCGCCTGAGTCCACAGAACAGAAAAAAGCTACAGATTTTTATCAAAGCGCTGGTGTGTGTCTTTGTCTTTTCTGTTTTTGTCATCGGTGGCATCTATCTGATGTACACCATTCGGCATCAGATTACCCCCGCACTGCAAATTCCCATGGCCCTGGTTTACCTGATCGGCCCTGTCAGCGGATCCCTGATTTGTTTTTACCAACTGGATGACATTCGTCTGATTCTTTCAGGAAAAGATCCGCAGGATGTTGAAGCGGCCCCTGAAGTAACGTCCTGAGACCGATATCATGAATGCACAAAAAAGAGTAAAACGCATAGCCTGTATAACTGATTGAGTTTATGGAACTGACCGAAATACTGATCCTGATTCTTACATTTATCGTCCTGCTGGCTATTGGGGTTCCCATTGCGTGGACACTCGGCATTGCCGCCCTGCTCACATTGCTGGTTTCTATGGATTCACTGACGGCCGTTTCGGTCCTGGCTCAGCAGTTTGTTACCAGCCTGGATAGTTTCGCATTGCTCGCCATCCCGTTTTTCATTCTGGCCGGCCAGATCATGAATCAGGGAGGAATAGCCACCCGCCTGATCCGTTTCGCAAAAAACCTGGTGGGTGCACTTCCGGGCGGACTTGCGCACATTAACGTGGTAGCGGCCATGTTGTTTGGTGCAATCGCCGGTTCCTCGGTTGCAGCAGCCTCGGCCATTGGCAGTATTTTGGGCCCGAGAATGGAAAAAGAAGGGTACTCGAAAGAGTTCGGCGCGTCCATAAATATTACTTCTTCTACCATGGGGTTGGTGATACCTCCTTCCAATGTGCTGATTGTCTATTCTCTGGCCAGCGGTGGCACCTCTATCGGAGCGCTTTTTATTGCCGGATATGTTCCAGGCATCCTTACCGGATTGATATTGATGGGTATGGCCACGATTTGGGCTATCCGTAAAAACTATCCAACCGGAGAACGGTCTTCCGTTTCTGAGCTTTCAAAATCTTTTGGAGCCGCATTACCCAGCCTGCTTCTTTTGATAATTGTCATTGGCGGTATTGTAGCAGGAATATTCACGGCTACCGAAGCCGCTGCCATCGCAGTGGTCTATACTCTGATACTCGGTTTCATTTACCGTGAAATTACACTGGCCAGCCTCCCTGAAATCCTGATGGGCGCTATTAAAACGACTTCGATTGTGATGCTTTTAATCGCCGCTTCCATTAGCATGTCGTGGGTGATGTCCTATGGGAACTTGCCTCAAAGCGCCAGTGAGGTGATGCTCGGACTTTCGGATAATAAGATCGTCATCCTGATAATTATCAATTTACTTCTGCTTTTCGTAGGGATGTTTATGGATATGACTCCGGCTGTACTCATTTTTACACCCATATTTCTTCCGGTTGTTACCGAGCTGGGCATTCATCCGGTTCATTTTGGCATTATCATGGTCATGAACCTTTGCATCGGCATCTGTACCCCACCGGTCGGTACGTTGCTGTTTGTCGGTATCAGTATTGCCAATACCACGATTGAAAAAATCATCCGGCCCCTGCTTCCTTTGTTTGTGGCCATGATCGTAGCTCTGCTTGTTGTTACTTTTTGGCCAGATCTCAGTTTATGGCTGCCCCGGCTTTTTGGACTGATGTAATCTTATTTCCGACAATGCTTAAAGCCCGCCTTTTGTGCAAACCTTTTGCCCGTTCCCTCTGAGTTAGCATAAAAGCGCTTTTATCATTAAAAAAACAAGATAGTCGGGCTTTTATCTCCTAAATTTCAGATATTGAAATAACCCATCGTTTTATTGACCATGAAGCTGTGGATCTGAGGCCATCTGTTCTGATGAGTCTGCACATGTGTTCAGGCCGCCTTATCAGGCATACATCCGGCTTGTCACCAATTGTTCCTTTTACACTTTTTTTATGATGTTTTCAAACCGCTTTTTTTTAACTCCCTTTCTTTTTCTCTTTTTTTTAGCAGTATTCATTCAACCGTCCATTGCTCTTCCGCAACTTCATCTTAATGAGATCGTTGCCTCGAATGCCTCCGGGCTGGAAGATGAAGACGGAGATACCGAAGACTGGATTGAAATTTACAACAGCGGTGATACCGCCATACATCTGGAAGGGTTCGGCCTTTCGGATGACTATGACCGTCCGTTTCGTTGGGAATTTCCTGATGTTTCTATTCAACCGGGAGAATTCATGGTCATCTGGGCTTCCGGAAAAGACAGAAAGGACCCCCAGAGTGAGTTGCACACAAACTACCGAATTTCTTCTGCAGGGGAAGAAGTCCTGCTTACTACACCGGATGGAGAACGAATCGATGAATTACCACCAACTCCTATTCCCACAGACATCAGTCTTGGCCGATATCCGGACGGTACCGGTGACTGGTATTTTTATACCTCTCCTACTCCGGGAGCTCCCAATACATCGGATGGCTATCAGGAACTCCTCGATCCGGTTGAATTCTCGGTCGAGGGAGGATTCCATAGTGGAGATCTGACCTTAACACTTTCTCATCCGGATCCCGATGCCGTTATTATCTATACCCTGGACGGCTCCGAACCTTCTCCGGATAATCTGGATGGCGTATCGTATCCTTACATGCACCAGTACAGGGATAATAACTTTAACACAACTGAACGCCACTTCCGATCCCGAACCTATGAGAGTCCTATTCAAATAACGGACCGAACCAGTGAACCCAACTATATGTCTGAGTTCCAAACGTTTCACAGCGATCAGCACAGGCCCTGGCAATCGCTGTTCAAAGGTACCGTTGTTCGTGCACGTGCTTTCAAGGGAGGCGCTGTTTCTGTTAATCCTAAGACCCACACATACTTTATTACACCGCAACAGGAAAACCGCTATTCACTCCCGGTCATCTCTATTGCCATCCAGGAAGACCACCTTTTTGACTACAATACAGGAATTCATGTCCCCGGTCGTATTTTTGATGAAGAAAACCCCTGGGGTGCCGATGGGGGCGCCAATGCAAATTACCACCAGCGAGGCATTGAATGGGAGCGACCTGCCTCTTTGGAGCTCTTTGAGCCTGATAACCCCTATCCGGAGTTAAGACAAAATATGGGCATCCGAATTCACGGTGGATGGAGCCGCGGCGAACCGCAAAAATCACTGCGTCTTTATGCGAGAAACATGTATGGAGAAAGCCGGTTTAATCATCAAATGTTTCCGGAGTTGCCTTATGCTTCTTTTAACCGTGTGATGCTTCGAAATTCCGGAAACGATTTTAATCGCTCTCTTTTCAGAGATGCCGCCATGCAGCGGGTGGTCGAACACATGAAGTGCGACACTCAGGCCTACCGTCCGTTCGTCATCTTTTTAAATGGCGAGTATTGGGGAATCATGAATATGCGAGAACGATACGACCGCCATTACCTGGCCAGAGTACATGGTGTAAATCCTGATAATGTAGACATTTTGACCAGTAATGCGGTGGTCAAAGAAGGTGATAATACTCACTATAATGAAACCCTGGAGTACATGCAGGATAACGATATGTCGGATCCGGATCACTATGCGTACATTCAGACCCGAATAGATACAGATAATTACATTGATTATCTCGTTGCCCAATTGTATGTCAATAACAGTGACTGGCCGGGAAATAATATTGACTTCTGGAGATACCGAACCGACGAATATCAGCCCGATGCCCCCCCACAGCACGACGGACGCTGGAGATGGCTTATTTTTGATATGGATTTTGGTTTTCACTTATACGGTGGTTCCGGTCATTATTCATCGCAATACAATATGATCCGTCATGTCTTGGGACTTGACCAACACGCACATGGGAATCCCGAATGGTCAACCCGGCTCCCAAACTACCTGTTTGAAAACGAGCAATTTACTAATGATTTTATCACCCGATATATGGATCAGCTGAATACCGCATTCCGCCCTTCGCGTGTAAAATCCATCCTCGAGGAAATGGCCGCACATATAGAACCAGATCGTGATGACCAATTTGTACGCTGGGGTAGCGGCTGGGAAGGTATCGGCCACATGGAACGTTTTGCAAATGAACGTCCAGAAGTTGCACGTCGCCATATACGGGAACATTTCCTCCCTTCCACCAGTTTGGAGCGCCGGCTGACCGTAGATGTATCCGATCCGGCAGAAGGACACATACGGGTCAATACCATAGATATCACTCCGGAAACACCGGGTGTGGATGAAAATCCCTGGCCATGGTCTGGAACCTATTTTACCCAACGAGACCTCACATTAAAAGCAGAGCCATCTGCAGGTTTCCTGTTTTCTCACTGGGAGGGAAATATCGGCGATGCCGATCCGAATGATCCTGAGATAACCTTTACCATGACAGGCAATCACTCGGTTACTGCCATCTTTGAACCGGGAGTAAGTGAAGACTTGTTTCCTGATCCTCATTATTTGATAAGCGGGGCATATGAGTTCTCATACTGGGCTCCGGATGCCATTGGTGGAACATACCCGGATCATATGGCTTTTGTCTACATGGATGAACTGGATCCGGGAATAGACGCCAACGTGGAAGGATTCACTAATGGAGTGTACTCCTATAGTTCGCGTACACGGGTAAATGGCCTGAATGACAATGGATTTGCTTTTATAAATACCAGTAACGAAGAAGGAAACCCGGGATATCCCGGTGTCCGCCTGGGAGGAGCCCTGCTTGCTATTAATACCATAGATGTTGAAGATATTACGGTCAGCTGGGATGGAATGACGGTACGGCCAAACTCCAGAGTATATAACCTCCGGCTGCAGTATCGTATTGGAGATACGGGCCCTTTTACGGATGTTAAAGACGGTGATGGCCAACCGGTAGAATATGCACGCAATAATACCGAAGGACACCGCCAAACGATGGGTCCGGTAACGCTGCCTTCTGAAGTGGAAGAACAAGCTTATGTTCAACTTCTCTGGAGATATTATTATACCGGTGAACAACTGGACGAAGATAGCGGACAACGGACCAAGCTGGCTGTTCCTCAGATCATGGTCACGCCAAAGAGTATTATTGCTTCCGAAGCAGATCCTGTCTCTCCGAATAGCTATGAGCTCATGCAAAATTATCCTAATCCATTCAATCCAATGACCTCCATCAGGTATGCACTTCCTGTCGAGAGTCAGGTGCGGATTGAGGTTTTTGATGTCATGGGTCGGTTGGTAGAAACTCTGGTCAATGAACATCAGCGATCTGGGGTGCATCATGTCACCTGGGACGCTTCAGAAATGGCCAGTGGGATCTATTTATACAGGATTACTACCGGAGATTTTATGCAGACTAAACGCATGACCCTTCTACGTTAATTTAATATGGAAAGTAAGTATAAACCCTCGTTGGTCGCATTTGCCAATGTGCTGGTTTTACAGTATTATGCATTACAAAACACGTTCTAAAACGAGCGTATTTTGTTGTGCTACATAAGGATCAAATCCTAAAAAAAGGGGAGCATATATATTTTTATTCATTTATCTAAACATATACTTCTGATATGCGCCTATCATCTATTTTCTCTATTCTAATAGTAACCATACTACTAAACGGCTGCGAAGTTTCCGACTCTGAACGGCGGGATCGATCCAATGATAATGATACTGAAAATCAATCCTGGGTACGCCTCGAGAGAGGTACCGATCACAGCGGTATTCTTGTTGAAGTTTTGGAACACGCAGCATATGCCAAAACAGACGAAAACGGACATTTTTATTTTGAAGGACTGCCTAATGGCAATTTTACGGTAGCCGCGGAAATGCCCTATCATGAGTTCTATCAGTCCAGAGAACGAGGCGTTCGTTTTCGGGACGGCAGGCCGGATAGCCCGCTGGAGGTGAATCTGGCACAACAGGTATCCTTCATTGCAGAGTTACCTGAAACTACAATAAATCTTAGAGACCAACATCCAAACGAACCCTTTTCTCTTCCCCCTCATGAACTGATTGTAACGAATCTGACAGATGATTACGTTACGTTGCAATCTAACAGAGGCCAGATGGTTTTATATGCCTTTGTGCCAGTCAGCGGAAGCTGGCCTGATTTTGAAGATACAGGCATTCCATGCGAACTGCAGTATGGAACTCTTGGATCGGATGAATCCGGCCCTGCCTTTGCAGAAACACTGGAACCCGGAAAATCATCTCGGCTCGAAGTTGAACCTGAGCTGTTTGGCCAAATGCTCAACGCCGTTTGTTTTTCATCAGGGGAATACGATGTATATATTGCTTTGTCAAACCAATTGGTTAACTCACGTTTTTTTAATCCGGACTTTCCCTTTGATATGGATTCGCAACAGGGAATGGATATTTACATCAATCCACTCAGCCAGTCACTGATAGGCAAAACGTCTGTTATCGAGCCGGTCCGAATTACCATAATGAAATAAAAAAAGGGGATGGTTCTTTCACGACCCATCCCCTTTATGAGGTATGACTCATCCACCGTGAACACAGTGGATGAGTTATTTAATTAGTTTATATATAAAAATGGCTCGTCCTGAAATATCAACGCAATTTCAAAACAATCAGCGACTTGGCCGGCAAGTCAACCACCAGTTTCCCATCAGAGAATCGAGCTCCGTTAAAAGTCTGAGGTGATACAACATCGGGTTGCTCAAAGGTATTATGTGCGTTTAGTGCATCTGCGGTCAGAATCCTGCCTGAAACTTGTCTGAACTCATCGCCACGAAGATCAATTTCTATTCTTCTGGACTCATGAGGATCCACGTTGGTCATTGTAACATGCACGCCATCATCGTTTCTGGATGCGGTTGCCGTAACTGCTTCCAAAACTATGTCATCGTACACATACTCTCCCGCGTCCAGATAAAAAGAAAGATAGTCTGCATCATGGTGCACCGTATAAAATTCGAAAACATGATATGTAGGAGTCAGAATCATCTGATCTTCATCGGTGAGAATCATCGCCTGCAATACATTCACTGTTTGGGCGATATTTGCCATTTTAACCCGATCCAGGTGCCGGTGAAACATATCAAATGAAACAGAAGCCGTTAACGCATCTCTTAAAGCATTTTGCTGATGCAGGAAACCGGGATTGGTGCCTTCCAGGGGTTCATGCCAGGTTCCCCATTCACCGACAATCAGCCAGACTCTTTTTTCCGGATCATATACATCCATAATAGATTTATGCCGGTACAAGAGCTCGTCAAAAAACTGAGCGCCTTCCATCAGCTCTACATACTCCGCTTCAGTAAAATCCAGAGCTTCTCCTTTCTTCGTTTCCCAGGATCCGGTAATCGTGTAATGATGAAGATCCAGGCCTTCCATCATATGACCGGCTTCCCTCATAAGAACCTCTGTCCACTCGTAATCATCACCAGCGGCTCCGGCAGCAATTCGGAAAGGCTCCGAATCTCCCATTGGATGTAGGAACGTTGCAAATTGCTTATATAAGTCGGCATAGAACTGGGGACGCATATGTCCGCCACATCCCCAACTTTCATTTCCAACTCCCCAATAATGTACATTCCAGGGGTCTTCCCTTCCGTTTTCTTTACGGAGGTCTGCCATAGATCCGGGACCAGGATGAGTCATATATTCCCACCACCGGGCCATTTCCTGTACAGTTCCACTGCCCACATTTCCAACAATAATAGGTTCTGTTTCCAATGCGTCAACCAGTTCCATAAACTCATGTGTTCCTACCGCATTATTATCTACGACACCGCCCCACAAAACATTGATAATGGACGGCCGCTCTTCAACAGGACCAATTCCATACTCCCAGAAATAATAATCGGCAAAACACCCGCCGGGCCAGCGTATGTTTGGAATTTGAATGGCTTTTAACGCGTCAACAATATCCTGACGAATATGGAAGTTCCCCTCATCGTCTTCCCTCCATAAGCCATCATAAATACCTCTGCCAAGATGTTCGGCAAAATGTCCGTATATGTGTTTATTAATAACTTCTTCCGATTGATCGACATTAATTACCATTCTTTGTGCCGATTGTCCAGTTGCAACATCTGGCAACTGAACACCTAACAGTACAACCAGCAAGAATACATATCCCTTAGATATGAACTGCTTCCAAAGAGCGTTTAAATGAATTTTTTTTGCCATGGGTTTGTAGTATAAATTATGTTTTAATGTAACGCATACACTTATTAAGTCAAGATAAAAAAAAGTCCGGATTCAGCAAATAAATACAGATACCGCCCCCTCAAAGACAGTGATGCAATTGCCGACCCGGACTTTAAATTATTTATACCTTATAAATAAGGTTATCCTTCGTCTTTAGTCAAATTAAGAATTTCATAGAATGCCGGTTTTGGCTGAAACTCCCGATCAAAAATCAGAGGATAGTTCGTACGGCCCCTGACCGGCCAGTTGTTTTTCCAGGAGTCGCCGTCTGTTACGCCCCAGAAAGTTACTCTGGACATGTTATCACTATGACGAAGGTATATTTCAAACACATCAGCATAGCGTTGGGCCAGTTCTTGCTCCATTTCTTCTGGAAGTCCGTCTGGCCATGGATTGAGTTCATCTCTAAGTTCTGCACTCATTCCAACATCTGCACCCATATAATCGAAAGCCGCTGGTAAAACATCGATATCCAGCTCTGTCACCATTACATCAATGCCCAAAGCAGCAAAATCAACTACGGTTTGCTCTACCTCTTCCAGCTCCGGCCAGTCCATCATGAAATGAGCCTGTGTACCAATACCCGTTACCGGGGCATCGTTTTCCTGAAGATACTTAATCAACTCAACCGCACCGGCACGTTTGGATGGGATTTCGAGAGAATAGTCATTGTAATAGAGCTCCGCATCAGGATCAGCTTCTCTGGCATATTCAAACGCTTTTACCAGATAATCCTGGCCAATAATTCTGTACCACAGCGATTCCCGCAGAGAACCATCTTCATTCAGCGCTTCGTTTACCACATCCCAGGATTGTACACGACCTTTATATCGCCCTACTACCGTATGGATATGATCGCGCATGCGCTCCAGCAATGCCTCACGTGTCAACAGCTCTCCCTCTTCATCTTCAAAAACCCATCGGGGAGTCTGGCTGTGCCATACCAGGGTATGTCCGGTAATAAACATGTCGTTTTCTTCAGCAAATTCAACCAAGAGGTCGGCCTGCTCAAAATCATACTGTCCGGGTTCCGGATGGATGACTTCCCACTTCATAATGTTTTCCGGAGTGATGGCGTTAAAATGCCTTTCAACCAGCTCAAGACCCTGGGTATCCACTCCAAAAATATGATTACTGTTAAGAGCTGTTCCAATCATAAAAGCGTCTTTATATGCTTCATGAAGTGACGGTACTTCGTCTTTGGCAACAATATCAGCTCCGGCATCTTCTACAGGTGCTGTATCACAAGAAGACAAAATGAGCATGCATGGGAGAATCAAAAATAATAGTCGTATAGTCATAAGTATAAAGTTTTATTGTTTGTTTGCTTTAAAAGAACACAGCAAGAAAACGAAGTCCTGCCGGCTGAAACCGCCGACAGGATTGATTGATTTAAACCATTGCGGATTAAGCGTTATCCTCAGCTTCTTTTTGGGCTTTGCGTTCTTCAAGTTCTTTTTCAATTTGAACCATCAACGTGTCTTTGAGCGGATACAGAAGCATCAGCAAGCCACCGATTATTCCAAATATGGCAGGATAAAAACTCATAAGAAGACGGATTCCAAGAATCGCCTCCTCGGTTTGTTCCACATTAGGTACAAAGTTGTGCAATTCAAGCACCCATCCTACAAAAGCACCGCCAAGAGTGAGACCCAGTTTCAGTGCAAACAATGATGCGGCCATGATAAGTGCTGTTGCCCTTCGATTGAACTTCCATTCGCCATAATCCGCGGCATCGGTATATATAGCCCACTGGAGAACAGATACCGACCCAAAAAAGAACGAAACCAGGACATTCAGAAAGAATATAAGTAAGACCTGGGATGGGTCAACGAAGAAGAACAAAGCCGAGAAACCGGCGCTAAGCATCAGGAAATAGGAGTAAATATTCTTTTTATCGATGCGCTTCGTAAACAGCTTGGTTGTTACAGCTCCGATCAATGTGGAAAAAGAACCTACCGTTACAAATGCAGAGGTAAAAATTGCATACGACAGCGGTATGGTCCAGCCAAACAGAGCGAGCTCTCCTTCACCCACATAGTATCGGAAATAGTAGGCTGTTGATGACCCCCTCATTACGATATAGGTAAGCTGGAAAAGTGTTGCTCCTGCAATTAGCATCCAGGGCTTATTCCGGATTAAATCCCCAAGGTCATGACTAACTTTATTTCGAACAACCTTGGCAGGGGTTACCCGTTCCCGGGTCATGAAAAACGTGGTCATCAGCAGAAGAGCAGCAAGCAGTCCATAAGCCACCATCGTCATTTGCCATCCCAGCGCTTCATTACCGCCGCCAAATAGTTCCACCAGTGACAGAGTAGCAAAACCTACAATCAACTGACCTACAAATGCGGCCGCAAACCGATAAGAAGATACTTCGGTTCGCTCTGAAGAGTTCGGAGTAATGACTCCCATCAATGCGGCATAAGGAACATTCACAGCGGTGTACATCATGACCAAAAGAATGTAGGTCACATACGCATAGATCAACTTCCCGGAGCCGGCTAAATCCGGCACGGTAAATGTTAAGACACCTGCAACGGCAAGCGGTATAGCAAGACCCGCCAGATACGGCCTGTACTTTCCCCACCTGGATTCGGTACGATCGGCAATCATACCCATAATCGGATCGTTTACGGCATCCCAGACCCGGGTCACAAGCATCATCGTACCCATTGCTGCTGCTGACAATCCGAAAACATCCGTATAAAAAATGGGCAGAAAGAGGACAAACATCTGGAAATAGAGATTGGAGGCCATATCTCCAAGACTATATCCAAACTTTTCCTTGAAGGTAAGCCTGGGCCGTTCCAATTGCTCCCGGCTTATCCCCTCAATCGGGGTTGTTTCACTTTTTTCCATAATAATTTCACTAAGATTTTCTGTATCTGCTTCCTGTTTTTACGTATTTCCGGAAAAATTGACCATGAACTTCATTTGAGTAAAGATAAAAACAGAATGAGGTGCCGGCCATTCCGGGTGGCCAACACCGTTCTGCGAAAAACATCCTATCAGTTATACCATGGATCTGGCACATGAATAATATTTTCCAGCTCTATGTAGTGCTGTAAATCGTGTTCCGGTTGCTCGTATTCTTCAGGAATAGGCATTCCGGAGAACGATTGAAAATAGAGCACACAGGAGTTCCGCCAGCGAACCGCATCTCTTTCCTGAATGCTGAGCAGGGCTTTTACATGCTCAAAACGTTCCTGATCAATGAGTCCTTCCAAAGAATCCCATGTTTCCTGCATCCATCGAACGGTTTCAACGCCTTTATAATATTTGTGTACCAATTCATCCCACAGAATCCTTCCGGAATTCATCGGATGATCCCAGGGAACATGATGAAACCATAACAGGTAATCATCAGGAATTTTATTCAGGTCGCCGAATACAGCAGCAACCTCCGGATGGAATTGTTCAACGGCATTTGATCCGGTTTCGGTGCGATCATACCCGATACCCCATTCCGTTGCCTGATGATAATAGACCGCCGTCCAGTCCGCTCTCGGAAGATCTGCGGTCCATGGTGCAGGGCCATAATGATGACCTTGTGCATAAAGGTGCGTCAGACCCAGCGGCGACCGGTAATTTACACCGGCTTCTTTGGATTCCATCATAATTTCTTTCATGGGCTCAATGACTTTTTCATCATTTGAGAACGTCATCCGTATCCACTCTTCGGCGAGTTCTTCCGCTCCCAGTGTATAATCCCAGGCCATTCGTCCGTAAGCATACCAGCTGGACTGTACAAACGGATGTCCCGTCCAATTCCGGTCGGTTCCGGGATTTATTACTCCCGCCATTCCTGTATGCTCATAGTCAAATACTTCACCTGCGATGATTCTCCCCACGGTAGTTCCTTCTCCTTTTACCCGGGTATCATCTCTGAGAACCTCCTCATAGTAGGTTCCTTTATAGGCCAGATGAAAATTAAACCCAAAATACTCCTGTGTAATCTGCAGTTCGAGTATGGTATTTGTATTTGGAAGAGCTCCAAATAGCGGAGAAAAGGGCTCTCTGGGCTGGAAATCAATAGGTCCGTTTTTAACCTGAACCGTCACATTATCCATAAAACGGCCATCCAGAGGGAGAAACTCATCATAAGCTTCACGAAAACGGTCTTCCTGTTCAGGATCATATACAAAAGCTCTCCAGATTACCAGTCCACCATGCGGCTCCAGTGCTCTGGCCAGCACATTTGCCCCATCGGCATGATCCCTTCCATACCCGTGCGGCCCCGGCTGCCCCTCTGAGTCTGCTTTAACCAGGTATCCTCCAAAATCAGGGATATAAGAGTAGACCTTATCGGTAATTTCATTCCAAAACTCCTGCACTTCGGGATCCAGCGGATCGGCAGTATCCAGTCCGCCCAGCACTACTGGAGAATCAAAGAATACCGATAAATAGACCTGAATCCCATATGGACGAAAAATATCTGCAAGGACGGCTACTTTTTCAAGAAACTGATCGGTCAGAATTTCCGGATTGGCATTTACGTTATTAATGGCCGTACCGTTAATTCCCAATGAGGCATTAAAACGGGCATAGTCGGTATATCTCGGATGTTTATAGTCCGGAAGTGTGCCCCACTCCCAAAGCGACAGTCCGGCATATCCCCGCTCCACCAGGCGATCCAGGTTATCCCAGTGATTCACTGTTCTATGGCGTACCCTGGGAGCGCTTTTTACATCGATCGATTCAATACTCTGCTCCGTCTGCAATTCCCTGAGCAGGTGAAATGCCCCATACAGGACACCGATGTCTTCGTTGGCTGCAATTACGGTCAGTTTGTTTCCGGAATGATCCATGCGTCTGATTAAGAACCCTTCAGGCCCTACTTCCTTTAGCGCATCCTCCAATTCCAGTGAAGAGATGATCTGTGAGTTAGATGGGGTTCCGGCGACTAGTGCTCCGTCGCTATTAATGCCGGAGCATACTTCAATCGGACGGTCAAGCAGTCCGCCAAGCCCCATTTTCAACTCGGATTTTGTGGCAGACATGGTTTCAGAAGAAGTTTCCAGAACCAGGTGTTGCAATTGATCTTTATACGACTGGCGCAATTCGTTGTCATTCACCTTGTCATACCTCAACCACATGCGATAACCGTCCTCGGCAAACGAGGATGGGGCTAGCATTAGAGAAATAAATAAAACGAGGGTTAAACGTTTAAATAAGGAATTAATAGGGATGTTTTTCATGTAAAACCGATTATTATAAATCAAAAAAAGATTAAAAACCTATGGAGTTTCCACCGTCTACCGGCAAGTTCACTCCGGTAATAAACTCCGAGGCATCAGAAGCCAGAAAGAGAGCCGCATTCGCAATATCCTGAGGAACGCCCAGTTTACGCATGGGGGTACGGCTTATTACCTTATCCCGGCGTTCGGTATCGGCGTCAAATGCCCGCCTGGACATCGGGGTGTCAATAAAACCGGGGGCAATGGCATTCACGCGGACTCCTTCCGGAGAAAGATCCACGGCCATCGACCGTGTTAATCCCAGTATGGCGGATTTGGAAGCTGTGTAAGCACTTACTCCGGGAATACCGTAAATGGATGCCATCGAGGTTATCATGATGATGGAACCGCTTTTACGCCGGGTCATAAAACGGGCCACTTCCCGTGTAAGAGCGAAGGCTCCGTTAAGATTGACCTGCAGAATCTTTTGAAACTCTTCATCCGTGACATCCAGCATGGGCTTCTTCATATTGATGCCACAGTTATTCACTAATACATCAATAGGTCCATATTCCGACTCAATTCCTTCCACCAGGCCGGGTAACAACTCCAGATTAGTAATATCATTAACGATATAAGAAACCTGGCCTTCCATGCTGTCGGCCGCTTCTTTCAGTTTGTCTTCGGTCAAATCCGTGATGATTACATGGGCACCAAAACCGGCAAAAGCCCGGGCCATACACAGGCCCAGGCCACTACCGCCGCCAGTAATCAATACACGTTTATTTTTTATATCTGAGGTTAATTCAGCCATAAAGTAAAACGAGGTAATTAGATTAAATACTTACATACGGAGCACAAACCTCCGTTTTATTCATAATCAGGAGTAACGATTGATGATATTCTCAAACAACTCCTGTTTTCCACTGATTTGCTTGGGCTCTCCATTTTTAATGGCAATTTGACGAAGATCATCCATAGAAAGAGCACCTTCTTCAAACTCTTTTCCTTTTCCGGAATCGAAAGAAGCATATCGTTCTTTACGAAGCTTTGGATACGGTGAGTTGGAAAGCAGGTTATCCGCAGCAATCAGAGCTTTGGCAAACGTATCCATACCACCGATATGCGCATGGAAAAGATCATCGAGATCTGTAGAGTTTCTTCGAAGTTTGGCGTCAAAGTTCACACCACCTCCCTGAAGTCCACCGGACTCAAGAAGAACCAGCATGGCTTCGGTAACCTCAAAGTGGTTGACCGGGAATTGATCGGTATCCCATCCATTTTGATAATCACCTCTGTTGGCATCCACACTGCCCAGCATTCCGGCATCTGCGGCAACCTGCAGTTCATGCTGGAAGGTATGATTAGCCAGTGTAGCATGATTCACCTCAATATTGATCTTGAAGTCTTTATCAAGGCCATAGTGACGCAGGAAACCAACCACTGTCGCAGAATCAAAATCATACTGGTGCTTGGTCGGCTCAGCCGGCTTGGGCTCTACAAAGAATGTTCCTTTGAATCCCTGTGCACGTGCATAGTCTTTTGCCATATGAAGAAAACGGGCAAGATGGTCAATTTCCCGCTTCATATTGGTATTGAGAAGCGACATATAGCCCTCTCTTCCACCCCAGAACACATAGTTTTCGCCATTCAATGCGATAGTTGCATCGAGGGCACGCTTCACTTGTGCACCGGCATAGGCAACAACATCAAAATTCGGATTTGTAGCTGCACCATTCATGAATCGCGGGTTTGAAAACAGATTCGCTGTTCCCCAAAGAAGCTTCACTCCGGACTCTTTTTGTTTTTCTGCGGCATAATCAACCATTGCTTGCAGGCGTCGCTCGCTCTCCTCAATGGTGTCCCCCTCATCTACTACATCCACATCATGAAAACAGTAATACGGAGCCCCCAGTTTGGTAATAAACTCGAATGCAGCATCCATTTTTTCTTTAGCTGCCTGAACAGGGTCACTGCTTTTTCCCCACGGGAAGTTTCTCGGTCCCCAGCCAAATGGATCGTTTCCGGTATCACACAAGGTATGCCAGTAAGCAACCGCAAACTTAAAATGCTCTTTCATGGTTTTGCCGGCAACCACCTTATTTTCGTCATAATAACGAAATGCCATCGGATTATCTGTTTCCGGACCTTCAAATGCAATTTTTCCGATACCTTTAAAATATTCCTTGTCTCCAATAACTACGTTACCAGAGGATTTCGCTTCTTTACCCATAATGTTATCTTTTATTTTAGATTTATTATTTCAACAAATTTTCTTTCCAGCGGCCATAGCTTTCAGCATATGCTTCCGTTAACGAAGATTCCGGTTTGAAGTGATCCAGCATCTCCAGATGCATAAATGCTTCGTCAAAATTCGCATACAGCCCGGCTCCAACGGCTGCTCCACGGGCTGCTCCCTGTGAACCGTCCGTATCAAAAAGCTGAAGATCCGCTCCGGTAGTGTGAATAAATACTTCACGGAAAACCGGACTCAGAAACATATTGGCTCGTCCGGCTTTAATTGTTTTCATCTGCATGCCCATTTCCTGCATGATTTCCATACCATAGGCAAGGGCATAAACAATTCCTTCCTGTCCGGCACGGAATAAATGCCGATGGTCGTGGCGATTAAATGAAAGTCCCTGAATGGATGCACCCGGTTCCCGGTTATTCAGTATCCTTTCGGCACCATTTCCAAAAGGATATACACAAACACCTTCCGAACCGGCCGGAATTTCTGCAGCCATATCGTCCATTTCCTTATACGAGAGCACTCCGCCGGTCATATTCTTTTTCGTCCAGCTATTGAGAATTCCGGTGCCGTTTACACAGAGAAGTACACCATACCGGGGATTATCCGCAGAATGATTCACATGTACAAATGGATTTACCCTGGACTGCGAGTCGTATGCCGGTGTATCCATTACTCCGTAGACAACTCCACTTGTACCGGCCGTGGCAGCAATTTCGCCCGGATGCAGTACATTAAGAGAAAACGCATTGTTGGGCTGATCTCCGGCCCGGTAGGTCACCGGTATACCGGATGGAATTCCCAACTCAGAGGAAGCTTTAGAAGAAACAAGACCCTGTTCCCCAAAAACCGGCTTCTGATCAGCCAGCAATGCTTCATCCATATCCCAGTGCTCCAACAGAGAACGCGCGATATCATTCTCAGGAAAATCCCATAAGATTCCCTCAGACAAACCGGTTGAGGTGGTTGAGATCTCATCTGTCAGCTTCATCGCCACATAATCTCCCGGGAGCATCATCTTGTAAATTTTGGCGTAGGTCTCCGGTTCGTTTTCTTTTACCCAACGCATTTTTGCGGCCGTAAAGTTACCGGGGGAGTTCAGAAAACGAGACAAACAATACTCTTCTCCAAGCGCACGAAACGCTTTATCTCCAATTTCTGCAGCCCGGCTGTCACACCAAATAATCGATGGACGCAAAACGTTTTTATCCCGGTCCACGAGTACCAGCCCATGCATCTGGTAAGTAACCCCCACTGCCCGAACCTGTTTCATGGCATCCGGCTGCTTCTTTGCCAATTTGGACGACGCCTGTTTAATATTTTCCCACCAGTCTTCCGGTTTCTGCTCGGCCCAGCCCGGCTGTGGTGCAGACATAGCCATCTCCGTTTCCGGCCAGGTAGCACTGGCTGCAATTTTTCCACTTTCTACGTCCATCAGCGCCGCTTTAACCGACGAACTACCAATATCATATCCTATTACAAACATAGTTTTTTAAAATCGTTATCAGATTCAAACACAAGAACGAACTTTTTAATACATGAAGGTGAATGATAAGAAAACATGCATTAAAAACCATCATGCACGGTGATTTTTTCTCCCAAAATTTCCCAAATTTTGAACAACATTAAGAACAACCTTTGTCTTTTTTTCCAGATATCAAACAAAAGAATCCTTTTTCGCAATCCAAAAACGAAATAATTGTTTCTGTAAAAAGATCACTGCCAAGTGATCCGCCCGAAGCTTTATGCCTTTTAAAAAGCGTTTTTAATAGTTTTGCCTTCTTGAATGCTGTTTACTAATTTGCCTGCAGCTTTTTTGAATGGTTACTCCCTTTTTAATACCATTAAAATGACTTTCTCAAACTATCGCTAGTTTTGGGTTTAAATATTTGCTCTTACTTTGCACAAACGAGCACGAAGAGTAACCATTGATACTGCACCCTGTTTTCTGTGGCTGACAGTTTTTTTTTCAATATTACACACCCAACTTAGATTTTTGTGACAGGCACATTGAAATATGTCAGAATCCAACCAACTCCGTTCTGAATCTCCAAAATCATGTCTCATAAAATGATTATCATCCCGGAATTCAACCATATTTCTTTGTGTGGATGGCTGGATAATCCTGTCCCTATTTCAGCTGCCTGCTAAAAAACTGTTAAAGCCATGCAGTATCTTCACCAAATAGTACTTCTCATTACTTCTCTTTTTAACTTTCTTAGATGAAACCACTACGTCTTATAGCACCCAGCCTTTTATTGATTTCAGCCTGTCTGTTGTGTTTCGAAATTCTTGCAACACGCATTTCTTCAGTAATCTTTGTCAACAGCTACGCTTTTTTCATTCTCTCTCTTTCAGTACTTGGCCTTGGAGCCGGTGGAATCCTTGCATACTACCGTCTCTCTGGTATATCGGAAGACCGGGTTCTTTCCGATATCGCTCCAAAGTTACTGCTGGCACTTGCTGTATCTAAACTTGTTTTTGTTTTAGCTGTACCTTCCATCCCTGCCATAACGCAACCCGTTTTCTTCTTTTTCCTGCTATTTATTCCTTTTTTCCTGGCAGGAATCTTCTATGCAGTAGTATTCAAGAACTTTGCCCGAAGCAGTTTTTTGATTTATGCTTCGGATTTATCCGGAGCAGCGATCGGCTCTCTGATGGCCATTGCTGCTATTACCTTTCTTGGGCCTATTAACAGCATCCTGCTGCTTTTTATTCTCATTACCACCTGTGCCATGAGGTTTTGGATCGGCTCCTGGCCCGGAATACGAAAAACCCTGGCATATGGACTCTCAGCAATCGCCTGTATGTTCCTCTTTCTCAATGGAAGTAATACCCTTACCGGCCCCATACCGATTGGTTATTTTCCAGAAAAGGACTTTTACCATGTTTATTCGGATCCCTCTGTTACCTCCACCATCATGGAAAGCAGATGGAGCGTTTTCGGACGATCAGACCTTGTATCTCACAGCCATCAGGACATGGTTCGTCATCTTTTTGTTGATGGAGCAGCAGGAAGCCAAATGTATCGCTTTAACGGCGATATATCCAATGCGGATGTCATGCTTCAGAATATGCTTCTTGCTTTTTCAAGTACCACGCCGCTTCTGTTTCTGGAAGAAGATGAACGGGAACACATGCTGGTCATCGGCCCCGGAGGTGGAAAAGAGGTTCTGGCCGGCCTTATTTCAGGAGTAAAACACATAACGGGTGTTGAGATAAATGCCGACTTTGTCGGACTGGTTGAGGATCACAGCGATTTTAACGGAGGCATCTACACAGACCTCCCCAATGTTGATATCCACGTCATGGAAGGCCGTCAGTATGTACGAAGTACGGAATCCAGATATGATATTATAAAGATGGTCTTACCCTCTACTCAACAAGTACAGCACATAGAAAACTATGCATTGGCCGAGAATTATTTGCTGACCGTTGAAGCATTGGAAGATTATCTAAACATCTTAAAACCAAAGGGAAGTCTCATCTTCACCGTATATAATGAGTGGGAACTTAAACGACTGGTTTTGACCGCTATTAAAGCTTTGGAAAACACAGGAGTCGCCATCTCAACGACTCCTCTCCACTTTAAAATTCTGGAGGATCCCTATGCTCCTACACTGGTCATACGCAAGCAGCCGTTCTACCCCGAAGAAATTGCAGACCAGATGGAAACTATCCGTCAGTTTCCATCTCATATCCCCCGCTTTACATATTATCCATACCTGTGGGATCAACTTGAGGAAAGCAGAGTCAATCGTTTTATGATGCATATACAAAACCAAACGGCTTCTATCAATAACCTCATCTCCATGCAGCCTTTTGACATCGCTCCTGTATATGATGACAGCCCTTATTTCTATAAAATAGAAAAAGGGATTCCCGCACATTTTCAACAGCTTTTTGCAGCACTGCTTGGATTTAACTTCCTGGTAGTTTTTGTACCCTACTTTCTGATTCGCGGAAAAAGAACCACAAAAAAGCTGCCCCCGGTCACAAGAGCAACGGTGTTAAGGCCATTGCTAATTTTTTCGATGCTGGGACTGGGTTTCATGGTTCTGGAAGTTTCTCTGTTTCAAAAACTGGTACTCTATCTCGGCACTCCCACTGTTTCGCTTTCTATCTTGCTGAGTTCTCTTTTAGCCGGAATGGGACTTGGAAGTTTCTTCTCTTCACGTTTGTTTGCTGAACATCACATAAAAAGGCTTAATACAGCCGCACTGCTGGTGTGTATCTGCTCGACGATTGCCATATTCCTTTATCCCTGGATTTTAGATCAATTACTGGCCTATAATACCTGGGTTCGAGCACTGACTGCGTTTTTCTTATTGCTTCCACTTGGGTTTCTGCTCGGAATGCCTTTTCCATCTGCATTAAAGTTCCTTTCAGAAAAAAATATGGAAACGATTATCCCCTGGATGTATGGAGTGAATGGTGCCATGTCTGTTCTGGGATCGGTTGTCGCTGTTATCTTATCCATGTTATGGGGTTTTACTCCCGCTTTTTTCATAGGAATTTTGTGTTATACCACCATATTTCTTGCCACTTTTAAGCACTCTGAAGAGTGAGGCTTGCACTCTTTTGATTCTTTTTGATATTGACAAATCATATAATTCGTTATTGTTTACCATTATTAAGTTACTGTCAACCTGACACATACCGTTTTGCAAAAAATATGTATGTGTTTAACCAGAACATCCAAAACCTGAAAAGTCATGGATTTTTTAATAACAAAATTACCAATGGCTATACTTCTTGCGGCTTTGCCGGGTTTAGCCTTTGCCCAGATAACCATGAGCCAGCCATTAACTATCAATGAGGAGGAGTATTTTGAGAGAAAAGGTGTTAATGTCCTCTCTTTCAGCAATGCTCCGGGTGGCATGTTTAACGATTCCAAAACCAGTGGTGTCGAAATTATCCATCATGGTATACGCACCGCTACTAACGGTGATGTCCGCTTTTTGCACACACCTGAACAGTGGGACGGCCTCGGAAATATCCTGGAACGAACGGTTGACAAGGCCAATAATACGATTGAAACTAAACTGGAGTACCCAGAATATCATTTTGAATACCGTATCCGCACTACGGCTAAAGGGAACACCATGGTAGTTTCTGTTCACCTTGATGAACCTCTTCCACCATTGTTAGAAGGCCGGGCCGGATTTAATATGGAATTTATACCCGCTGAATATTTTGGCAAAACCTGGAAAATGGATCAATCTACAGGGCTATTTCCGCGTCACCCCAGCGGACCCATGAATGTAAAGGAAGATGGTTCAACAGAACCCACCTATTTTGCCAAGGGTAATACCTTCATTCTGGCGCCGGAAGATCCGGAACGCAGGGTTACCATTCGTGAAGCTACCGGTTCGAACGAACTGATGGTTTTTGATGGAAGAAATAAAGCTCAGAACGGTTGGTATGTCGTTCGCAGCCTGATTCCGGCAGAACAATCAGGAAAAGTGATTGAGTGGGAAATCGATATTCATGCTATCCCTGACTGGATCCGGACACCTGTAATCACCTATTCCCAGGTCGGGTACCATCCGGATCAACCCAAACGGGCAGTAATTGAATTGGATAAAAACGACCAGCCGGAAGCCAATGCCCGCCTCCTTCGTGTTCAAAAAGATGGAGAGCTGACAGAAGTACTGGATAGAAGGCTTGAATCGTGGGGACGTTATCTCCGGTACAATTATGTTACGTTCGATTTTTCAGAAATCCGGGAGCCCGGTATATATAAAATTGCGTACGGAGATCAGACATCCGGACCTGTGCGTATTGATCCCACGGTGCATGATGATACCTGGCATCTGACTCTGGATGTGTTCTTCCCTGTACAGATGGACCATATGAAGGTACGGGAAGCTTATCGGGTTTGGCACGGTGCATCTCACCTTGACGATGCCATTCAGGCTCCGCCTCATTATGAGCACTTCGATTTGTATCGCCATGAAGAGACCGATACAGACTTTGAAACGTTTGAGCACATTCCCGGCTTAAATTATGGTGGATGGTACGATGCCGGTGACTATGACATTCGAACTCAATCTCAGTACTTTACCGTTCAGCACCTGGTTCACACGCATGAATTGTTCCAAATTGAACGGGATAATACGACCGTAAGCCAGGAAACCAGGTATGTGGAAATTCATCGTCCCGATGGCGTCCCGGATATCATCCAGCAAATTGAACACGGTACGCTGGGACTCATTGCCCAACATCGGGCCGTGGGACATGCCATTCCAGGTATTGTGGCCGGACATCTGTATCAATACACACACCTTGGTGACGGGATTACCAAGACAAATAATATGATCTACGATCCTGAAATGGATCCGTTTGCAGATCAACGCCATCCTGGTACCATGTATAATCCCTCTACTACGGCTCCCGGCCCTGACGAGCGGGTGATGGAAAACGATGGTATCCGAAGCGGACACTTTGACAGCCGCTGGGCTTTTACAACGAATACGTCCGCTTTGAATTATGGCTCAGCCGCTTCTTTGGCCGCTGCAAGCCGCGTCTTACGTGGATATAACGATGATCTTGCGGAAGAATGTATTGAAACAGCTCTGAATGTCTGGGAATATGAGCAGGGAAGAGAACCCAATCTGTT
>JASCXY010000040.1 GCA_030012235.1 Balneolaceae bacterium ANBcel3
ACGTTGACCGGAGTACAGGCATTGCCTGGTGCATTTTATCTTAGGTAATCAACTTTTTCATAGTAAAGACTCGCTCATAGGTCCGCGGTCTTTACGAAACCTTATTTGTGATGGAGTATTCGCAGTTCACCATTCTGATGTAAAACGATTCGGATTTTTAGCAAAAGTACTAAGAGGTTTCATGTTACAAGATCATAACGATGTTCAGGTTTTTATTTGTTTTCTGATCTTTTCGGCTTTTTTGATCACCGGTTCCGTTAGACTCATCGAAAGTAACGGTAACCTGGTTGATCATTATCAAAATCCGGATACCGGGCTGTCCGCTTTCTTACTCAATGGTTATGGAAATCGGGTTCCGGCAGAGGAAGGCCGACACTATACAGAAAATGAAGATACGACGGTGACCTTTGAACATGCGGAGCCGGACCCTCTTCTAATTGCCCCCGATGGAAAAAGTACAACCTGGCCCAGGGACACCGTTACCATAGTGGTCGAAGTCACCAATCCGGAGACCGGTCAAATATGGATGGATCGTAATTTAGGTGCCGGCCGTACTGCGACTTCTCCCAACGACTCCCTGGCTTTTGGAGATCTGTACCAGTGGGGCCGTGCGGCCGATGGCCATCAGAAGCGTAACTCATCAACAACCATAACACAGAGCAATTCCGACCAGCCGGGCCATGACAGGTTTATCACGGGCTCTGAATGGCGCAGTCCGCAGAACGACGATCTTTGGCAGGGTGTAAACGGCGTCAATAACCCGTGCCCACCAGGTTTCCGGATACCCACCGATGCCGAATGGAACACCGAAAGAAACAGCTGGACCAGCAACAACGCCGCAGGGGCGTTTACTTCCCCTCTGAAACTGCCTTTGGCAGGTGTCCGAAGCGGCAATAGTGGTTCCATCTTTGGTGTCGGCTCCGATGGCCTCTATTGGTCCAGTTCTGTAGCCGGCCGTTTCGCACGAGACCTCTACTTTTATCACGGGCGTGCCTATATGTTCAGATATGGCCGCGCTTACGGCTATTCTGTCCGCTGTATTAAGGATCTATCCGATGGAATATAAATAAATAAAGAGGCTTTCTGGCCATTAGCCCGGCTCCGGACTTCTCTCCTCGTTTATTGAGGAAAATGCCTCTGCAAATACCGTTCTATAGAGTAAAACCTGTACTTTTGAGCTATTTCCAATCCATTCATCCCATAAGTGTTGGTCGCTGTCAGATCAGCCCCGTTCTCTGTGAAAAGTTTCACCATCTCCAGATTTCCGTATGCAACCGCATTGGTAAAAGGCGTACCCGTAGGTCCTCTGCGATTTATATCGGCGCCCTTTTCAACAAGCAGGCGCGCTATTTCCGTATGACCATTTCGAGCTGCAATAGCCAAAGGGCTGTGCTCAGGATAATCCACAAGCGCACCCTGTTCCAGTAACAATGAAACCACTTCAGGATGATTGTTAAGTGTGGCATAACCCAATGCGGTAAAGAAGTTTTCTGTCTGTATACCAGGATCTGCTCCATGCGCAAGCAATAGCCGTACGACTTCAAGAGCACCGATTCCGGAAGCATCCATTAACATGGTCGATTCCCAATAATTATGCCCCCCATACCGAAGCAACCTGAATTTCTGGTTGATTTCCTGTCCATGTTCAAGAAAAAGGGCAACGATTTCCGGCGAATAACTGGCAATCGCATAATAAGCAGTGTGAAACCCATTCGAACAGGCCGTATTCAATACCGGTCCACGTTGGAGAATAAACCGCACAATCTCTTCATGTCCATGAAATGCGGCCATCATTAACGGAGTCCTTCCTCCTTCTCCTCTGCTTTGGATACTTGCTCCTTCCTGAATTAGTTTTTTTAATGTTTCAAGATTTCCTTCTGCTGCAGCTTCAACGATTTGATGCCGAAGTTCATCCATGAATTCAAAAAAATCCAAGATATCTCTATGCCCGCTGGAGGAAGCAAGGCTTTTCCCAGATATCGAATAACGCCCTCTGAACTCTTCATCATAGGGATCAGCACCTTTAGAAATTAATAGCTTCACCATCTCCAGTTGACCAAAAATAATAGCCAGATTCAATGCCGATACAGGAACTTTATTCACTTGATGTATATCTGCCCCCTTTTCCAAAAGATAGGTAGCCAGGCTAATGTCTCCCTCATAGGCGGCTTGCATAAGCGGGGTATCTCCCCTTTCATTTTTTCGATCCAGGTGCCATCCATGAATTGCATGTGCCCGTATAGACGTAAAATGAATTTCCGGCACACATATTATAGCTAGTGCACTCAACAGGCCGGCAAGCAGTAGTCCGGCAGCATAGAAAACCAATGTACGCATGGTTAGTTTTTAGCCCAACGTTAAAAGTAAGGCTTAAAATAAGATATTCACTCCTTCGCTGCAAAACAGCCCCTCCTCTATAGAAAGAAAAAGGGAACGCTTCGTGAGAAACGTTCCCTTGTTAGAAACTTCACAACTGATCCAAAACTTTTATCAGTTAACTGCAGGAGTTATGACCAATTTACGGAACTCAACCGGTCCATGGTCGCCTTGGAGCATAATTGGGCCGGGCTCCCCTTCATTGCTGTCCAGTGATCCACCTGTAATCCCCGGAATTGGCCGATTGGAAATTACTTCAATATCATTGTGCACAACGGTTACATGGCGCCCAACCAATGTAATTTCAAACGACTGCCACTCGCCTGCCGGCTTGGCAGCATTCACGGAAGGTTCAATAAATCCATACACTCCGCCGATCATCAAATCATCAGAAGGCATGCCATAGTTATCTTCAATCTGAACCTCATAGCGGCCACGAAGATAAACGCCACTGTTGCTTCCTTCCGGATAACGGAATTCCACACTCAGCTTGAAATCATCAAATTTCTGCTTGGTTACAAGATTACCACCGATCTCTTCGTTGACCAAAACGCCATCCATCATACGGAATTTGTTGTTATCAGGAATAATCCAGCGTGACATATTATCATCGAGCAGATTTATGGGTGTACCCCATACCGGAGGCTTTTCACGATCAAGGGTTGGAGCCCGGACTCCGGTCCAGTGCAACGTATTTCCGTCAACCACTTTAAAACCTTCCAGCTTGTCATCTTCAAGCGTAAACTCAAAATAGATATCCTCTTCAATGGTCATCCACTGAGGAGGAATGGAAAAATGGTACGTGCCGTCTTCATACTTAACCTCAGCCACGGGGCGTGCACTACCTTCATAGCCCACATAGTAGCCGATCAAACGGGAAAAGCCGGATAGACGCACTTCCAGCCATGCCGGAAAACCGGCTTCATCCATGAGTCCGTGCCGGAAAAGCCCCAGGTTGTCCAACTCTTCGTCTTCAATGACTACGGTGATGTTCCACCTCCCGAGAATATCCATCCGCTCATCCGATGACTTTGAAATAGCGGAGGCCGGAAGTAATAAGAGCACAAGGCCCAGCAAAAAAAGTGTTTTAAACATTTTCATAATGTGTCCTGTTACAAAATGGTTTATACGATATAGTTCGTTGTCTAATCTACAAAAAAAAGACCACCGGAGAAAAAGAATTCTCCCTTTTTTGCGCATTGCATTTCGAACAAGTGCTTTTTTTTAATGGCCCTTTTACCGACAGAGATTGCCGGCCTATAGTTCTGTAAAATAACTTTTCAGCTCTCAGATTACTTTGAATTTCACCACAAAGTAGGCCCCGTCATCATTTCCAAATTCCAGATTGCCTTTAAGCTGCTTTGCAAGGCCCCGGATCAGATTCAGGCCCAGCGAAGCTTCGCCTTTCCCATTCAAAGCACCTTCCGGCAAACCCACACCATTATCTTTATAATAAACTTCGCATAATTCTCCTTTTGAGCGCATGCTGATCTCAATTATTCCCTCTTCTCTGCCAGAAAATGCATGTTTGAATCCATTCGTAATGAGTTCGTTCATGAGTAAACCGCATGGGACAGCCTGACTGATCTCCAGATAAATACTGTCACTTTGGACAGAGGTTTCCACGGAAAGGCCGGAATCGCTGTATTGATTGCTGATATGTTGCATTAAATCCTGGAGATACGAACCAAACTCGACCTCTGCAAAAGTATCGGTCTGATACAGTTTCTCGTGAATCATCGCCATAGAGCGAATTCGGTTTTCGCTTTCTTTGAGAAGTGACGCCATTTTTGGATCGGATTGCTCTTGTGCTTTAAGAGACAATAATCCTGAAATAACGGCCATATTATTCTTAACCCGATGGTGAATTTCGGAAAGCAATACATCTTTCTCTTTAAGCGATTTTCGAATAGCTTCGCGGGACATTTTTTCCTGGCTGATATCCTTTGCAAAAAACAGCACCTGCTCGACCTTGCTGGTTGAATCAAACAAAGGTGAAGCAGATAGCCGGATATGAACTGACGATCCATTTTTTCTGCGACGTTCCACTTCCATTGCTTCCGCTTCTTCTCCGGATAATACGCGATCAATCAACTCCAGGTGAGCTTCCTTGTAGGCATCCGGTACTTCAGGTGCATCTTTCCCGAGGACTTCTTTTCTTTTCCAGCCATAGGTTTCTTCTGCCATTCGGTTCCACAATGTGACCTTACCGTCCGATTCAATACCGCTCACGGCCAACGGCAGACTTTCGATTAACGATTCGAGTTTACGAGTACTCTGGGTCCATTCCTTCTGGATTTTCTTTAATTCGGTAACATCGTGCATGGTTCCATAAATATGACGCGATCCGCTTTTTGGATCCTTCATCACCATACAGGTACACTCAAGCCACCGGGTACGGCTATCACGGGCAATCAGGCGATACTCTTTCTGAAGCGTCTCCTTACCAGATTTTAAAATTCCTTTGAAATCTTCCTGCATGGACTCACGATCGTCATAGTGCACAAATCCGTATAGTTCCTTACCCGTACACTCTGCTACATCATAGCCCACGATCCGGCTCCATGCTGTATTCACAAACTGAATTACTCCTTCATCATCGACTTGGAAAACCGCATCCCGGATGGTAGCAACAAGGCTTCGGTACCGGTCTTTGGTTTCAACAAGCTGCAGCTCCATCTGAGCTTTCTGTTCATGGTGGCCCAAAGCACCGGCGATGGTTTTCAAAACATGGCGTATTTCAGAATTCCATTTTTCATCGTCGGAGCAATTATCAAACGCAATGACCCCCTTTAGTTTTTCTCCTACAAAGAACGGCGCCATCATGGTCACATGAATCTTGAGCTGTTTCAGATATTCCTGCAGCTTGTTGTCTTCCAGGTCACGTGAAATGACCTGAACCACTTTACCTTGTTCGATTTTCTCGAAAAGTTCAGGATCCATCTGGTGGAACCGAACCATTGATGTCATTTTGTCATTGATGGCGCTCAGAGAATCATATTTTACCCATTCAAACTTCATTTGGCCGCCATCCCGGGGCGCCTCTTCAAATCGATAGATACTTACACGGTCAATCTCAGCTGCTTTGCCAATGATCTTTATCAACTCATTGACGGCCTTTTGATAATCTTTTACAAGCAAAAGCTGATAAATAGAAAAAGCCAATCCGCGTAACACCCCCGCCAGATAATGCAGATCCTGGTTATTTTTCCGGTATGTGGTATAATCCTGAAAACTTGCTTCATAATACTTGATTGCACCCGTAGAGTCTCGTATGGTTCTGGCGTTACAGAGAAGCCACATCGGTTTTCCATCGTTACGGGCGGCTCTAAACATAAAGTTTTGGAGCATTCCCGTTTCATTTAGCAGTGTCTTGAATTCGGCTTTACGTTCCGGGTCAATGAACACCCGTTCAAAATTTGTAACCGAATCCAGAAAAGCTTCTACAGATTCACAACCAAAAATATCGGCTGCTACTTTACTTGCCCAGGTTAATTCTCCTCCCGACGACACCTGAATCATTCCGGTACCACTTTGCTCCATAAGCTTTTGATACCGCTCCCGGGATTTCTGAAGCCGTTCTTCATGATGCTTCCATCTGCTTTCCACATAGAAACCAATGAACCCGATAACAAAAAAGCCCGCCATAACCACAAAACTTACTATTCTTCGAGTCCACCTGGCAATAACATCTTTTTCATTCTGAACTTCCACTTCATAGCGATACTGATACTCAGACAGAACCTGGTTCAATGCGCGCAGTTCTTCCAGATACGTTCTTGTTCTGGATTCATCCATTCGGCCATACACATGATCTCTCAGGAGTCTGCGAGAAAGATCAAAGGACTTGTAATGATGATGAAGAACGCCTTTCCAGGCACGACTCTCACTATCCGTTAAGGCATTCCATGATCCATTTTTACTTATACGCGTAATCTCTTCCGTATTGATTCCTGCCAGGATAAATACTTCCTCTATCCCCTGTCCTCCGGCATGGCCACCCGAAGGTTCCATTGTATTTATAATACGGGCAAATTCTACTATCGGATGACTCTCGGACCTGAATTTTTGAAGATCCCGGACATAACCCGACTGAACATACGCCAAAAGGTAGGAAGTGGCGTCTGTCTGAATTCTTGCCATACTGTTGCTGACCTGCAACAACGATTCATGAGATCGTTGCTTCTCCATGCCGATGCGAAAACCGGCAATAGCAACCAGTGCCAAAGCAAGTGCCATCAGCAGCAAATACCTGCTGTACACGATTTCCCTTGCAAATTTCAAACCGGTGGTCGTTACGTTGGAATTGGATCAATCACTACATATATATGCTTATCGGCTGCTTTCTCTGAAACCATAGTACTTTTTCCCGGTTTGATCATTACGCAAGAGTGCTCTTTGACCCGCAGCTTTCCCCCCGTTTCATTTTTTTGAATAATTTATATCTTAATACATAAGAAGAGATACAAAACAACATTGCAGTTATTCGATTTACAGGCTGCCTGCACGAATTGACCGGGTAGATATCATTGAACCAAAAGAAGATGGTTCCAGGTGCCTGAAACCTGTTGAACAACCATTAACTTCCACATAAATCAAGAAAACTATGCATATCTTACATAAAATTGCTCCATTAGCCCTTCTTTTTATCCTTTTATCGATGACAGCATGTGAAGACCATGCTGAAGTACATGTAACCGAACCCGCTGATCCGGCGCCTCTGTATGGTAAAGAAGTGGCTTTTCTCATCGCGGAAGGTTTTCATGACGGGGAAACCCTTTACCCCATGGCTCACCTCATCAATTATGGTGCACGCGTTACCGTTATAGGCATTGAAACGGGTGAGCATACGGCTTACAACAGTGACATAACAGCCCGTGTTCAAAGAACTATAGATGAAGTATCTCCTCAGGACTTTGATGCCCTGGTTATACCAGGCGGGCACTCTCCTTCCAATTTACGGGAGAATGAAGCCGTTCTTGATTTTGTCAGGGCCTTTTCTCAGACCGGAAATCCGCTTGCGGCTATTTGCCACGGGCCACAAGTGCTTGTCAGTGCCGATATCGTATCCGGACGAACCCTTACGGGTTTTCAGGCTATTGAGGATGAAATATTAGAAGCCGGAGCTACCTTTGAAGACAGTGAACTCATTGTAGATGGCAATATTATTACATCCCGCATACCAGATGACCTGCCGGCATTCAGCCGTCAGATTGTAGATGCTTTGAAGTAGTCCTTCTTTTTTAAAGAAAGATAAACGGCAGGGATACACTGTGATCTCTGCCGTTTTTTATTCATGTTTAACATGAATCTGGAAAGGCGGGTTCATAGCCGGTATGAAATAGCAAGTACGACATCCGGGTTCAACATACTATTCCAAAGGCGTAAGCGCTCCTGTCGTTTCAAAAAAGATAAAGGCATTATATCGAACAGGAAGTATCGTTTGAACAAAATTACTCCTGTGATCATTTTCCGGCTGATAAACCACTCCCACCGCACGATTACCACGGGGATTTAAAAGGGGCCGGTGCTCTGTCGGATGATCAAAGGCAAGTAACATGGGTGAGATACCCGCCTGTTTCATGATGTACTCATAGCTTTGTTCAACCGCAGGAGGAATGGTCATTTTCTCCATTCGGCCCTCCCACTGCCTTCCAGCCAAGACCTCCCCGCGATACGTTCCGAAACCTATAATATAAACGGCCTCCTCTCCCAGATTTTCTCTGGCTAACTGCCCAATATTCCTCATCCCGACATTTCTCATTTCTGTGGCCCGTGCATCACCGACATGCGTGTTATGAGCCCACACAATCCCTTTAGATTCGCTCCCATAGAGTTCCAGCATCTGCTGGGTCGCGTCATAAAAATGATCCGCACGATGGTTCCATGAGGCGGGCCCCTGCTCCAGGTTGGCTCTGATATGACGCTCTGCATAAACTGCCATGCGGGAATTTTGTCTTGCATTCACGTATCCTAAAGAATCATGGCGTATTAAAACCTCTCTTTGTTCCTCCAAATAGTCACGAACCCACTCTATATCTTCTCCACAGTGCTCGCCGCTTTGATGCACCATTTGGAGATAAGACTGCATATCAGAATACCGGCTGAAACAGCGATATCTGTTACGAAGACTTCTCAGATTCTCCGGATCCGCTTTTTCAATAAACGAAAGGACCTGATTCATCCCTTTTTCATACCCATAGACATCCATTCCATAAAGACCGGCTCTCTGTTTCGCTTCTCTCTCAGTATTAAAATCATACAAATCGTTCACAAGCTCACGTATCTCCTCATTCGCCCACATCCATTGAGGCCACCGTTGAAACCGGGAAAGCACTGAGTGCACGTCTGTATCATCTTCCCTTTTGTGTTTCACAAAGGCATTCACATGAAAAAAAACCGGCCAGTCCCCCTCAACAATGATAAAATCAAAACCATGCTCCATTATGAGTCTTTTACTAATTTCTGCTCTCCAGGTATAATACTCTGAAGTTCCATGAGAAGCTTCACCAAGCAGAACAAGCCTGGTCTCTCCGGCACGTTCCAGCAGATGATCCAAAATAGCCGGATCATTCAGGTCCATACCTGTTTTTTTTACATGTTGAATAGCATCCTCCAGCTCTGAACGGTCTGTTGCTTTCAGTCCGGATGGACATAACAGAAATAGCAGAATACATGAATAAAATACTATCGGCATGATCGAATGGCTATTGCGAAAAATTGGCTTTACTGAATGTGTGTTGTGCATAGGTTTTAATTTATTCTATAAACAGGATGTAATGAAAGATACAAGCCCCACAGAAAGAGACAAAGATATATTAAATGTCCCTCTAATCTACTGACTTGTTGCTTTTTACAAAAAAAGAAAAAAAATAACTATTTAAATAGTTGCATAAATCTCCAAACTGTGCTATATTTCTAATGCGCTCAAGTAGCGTCTCTCTTGATGAATAGTTTAGGGCGATACACCTGATACGTGTGTCGCCCTATTTTTTTATATAGCTCTTTTTGCAAAAACAGCCTGTCTGTTGGCTTATTTTTCTACTGCGCCTGCCTTTTTTAGAGTTTTCTAAATTCTTTTGAAACATTTATAATAAAGAATACGTAAAGGGAGGTTACGATATCGTTCTCCTATTCCCGGATCAATGCATCTTAATTGCCTGAAACGATTTAGGCAATGTTTGATGAGACACCTATTTCAGACCATTATCGCATGAATTCATTTGATATTCGCATTCGAACACAATCTGATGTCGTTATACTGGATATACAGGGAGAGTTGGATGCACATACAGCACCTGTCCTGGAAAAAGAGCTTCAAAAACTTATTGAAGAAAAAACCGTAAAAATAATTGTCAACGGTTCCAGTCTGGATTACATATCCAGTGCCGGGCTTGGAGTCTTTATGGCATATATAGAAGATATACGAACGGTTAACGGAGATATTAAAATAACCAGCCTTAAATCCAAGGTTTATAATGTATTTGACCTGCTTGGCTTTCCAACGCTATACGATATACTGGAAAGCGAAGATGAAGCAATTAAACGTTTTCAGGACTAAAAGAACAACCATACTATTACGTGGCGCCCCCAAAGAAACATAGCCTGCAAGCCGGTGCCAGCACAAATGAGCTGGAACAAATCCGAAATTTCGTATCTGATATTGCTAAACAGGCGGGTTTCGGTGAAGAACAGGTACATGATATTCGTTTGGCCGTTGACGAAGCATGTACCAATATCATAAAGCATGCCTATCAGTGGGATAAAAACAATACCATTGGGGTGCAGGTATCCTATCACGATAATAAACTGCATATAGCCATCAAGGACAATGGAAAGGCCTTTGATCCGGATCACTATCAAGTGCCAACCCCAAGAGAACAGCTCGAAAAGAAAAAAAGAAGTGGATACGGAGTTCTGCTCATGCGTACATTAATGGACACGGTTGAATATGAAAAGAACCGTACGGGCAATATTTTACGGATGACTAAAAAACGCTGATCCTGTGTCGCCTCAAGATTCGTCAAAATACGACAGAAGAAACCGGTTCGATCTTCGGACATTGCTGGATACCAGCCGGCTGCTGATTGAATCTCATGATGCTGATTTTGTATGTAATCATCTTCTGCTCATCTCTATGGGGAAACTCATGATCAGCAAAGCGGCAATACTTTGGTATCAACCTGCTGAGAAGAACTATTTTCTATCTCAAAAAAAGGGGAAATTTGATTTCCCGGATACTCTGAATCTCCCGGCAGAAGTGTTTAAAGAGCAACGAGTCTATTTTTGTGATGAAATACCAGAGCTCAAACCATTATGTGATCTCGGTATAAACCTTGTCGTTGCTATCCAAAACAGTGACCATCACTTTGGACTGCTAGCCCTTGGCCCTAAAGTTGGAAATTTGTCTCTAAACAGGGACGATATCGATATTCTTGAAGGCTTCGTCTATATGTCAGCGATTGCCCTTTCAAACTCTGAACTTGTTGGAGAGCTAAAGTCGGCCAACCGTAAGCTTGATTTCAAAGTTCAGGAGCTGCACACCTTGTTTGATCTGAGCAAAGCATTTAACGCATCAACAGATCGTGAAGAAATAAAACGTCTGTTTAAGTATACCCTCCTTGGGCATCATTTCATCCGGCGCTTTTTTCTGGTTGGGTGCCGGGACAACCAGCCGGTCATACTGGCTGAAAGCGGGATAAAAGAGAAGCCGGATAAAAATACTTTGCAGAAACTTTTTTCCATCAATAATCCGGTTTCTTTTGTAAACGAAACCTCCTTCAGTTCGTCTGAATTTCTGAAGGAAAACCACATTCACCTGCTCATAAAATTAAATCATGAGGATGGGGACCCTGCTATCCTGGCGTTGGGAAAAAGGGCGAATGGCTTAGAATACGAGCACTCTGATTTCAACTTTCTTACCTCTCTCGGAAATCTCGTTTTTATGTCTATTCAAAAGACGTATTTACTGGAAGACCGGATTGAAAAAGAACGGATGGAAGAAGAACTCAATATTGCCCGAAATATTCAACAGAAGCTGTTTCCCTCTACCATACCGGAAATAAACGGGCTAAGAGTTGCTGCCAGCAACGTTCCTTCCTTTCAGGTGGGAGGAGATTACTATGATCTGATTTCCAATGGTGGTGAAGAACTGACAATAGCTATTGCAGACGTTACCGGAAAAGGCGTCCCCGCCTCTTTGATTATGGCCAATTTGCAATCTATTTTACATATTTTGCATCCCATCAACCTGCCTCTCAATCAGATTACCGGACAGATCAATGATCTGATCTATAATAATACGCCGGCAGATAAATTTGTCAGTTTTTTTTGGGGCTGCTATCATTCTGAAAACCGGACTTTTCGCTATGTTAATGCCGGGCACAATCCTCCTGTATTAATAAAAAAGCATACAGATACGGCTTATCTATCGGATGGAGGAGTATTGCTGGGTGCGATGCCTACTCTTTCGCCCTATGTGGAAGGCCAGATCACCCTGGAAAAAGGAGACATACTGGTGATGTATACCGATGGAGTAACCGAAGCCATGAATGATTCTTTTGAAGAATATGGAGAAGCAAGGCTGATTCGTCTCATTCAGAAGCACCGGGATCTGAATCCGGATACCCTGCTTGAAAAAATCGTTTCAGAT
The DNA here is from genome assembly GCA_030012235.1 of Balneolaceae bacterium ANBcel3. Lineage (GTDB taxonomy): Bacteria > Bacteroidota > Rhodothermia > Balneolales > Natronogracilivirgulaceae > JASCXY01. The sequence continues at coordinate 12,029 of JASCXY010000040.1, forward strand.
GTGGATCGTTTTTGCGAAAGTGCGTTTTCCGATGACCTGACCATCATCGTCTGTCAGGTCGTCTAAAAGTGCATCGAATAGCCACATTTGAAACTAGCTTCTCTTAGTTTGAAGAGAGAACCGGATTTTCCCTGGTTTCAAAATGAACCGCCAAATCAGCAATGGCATGGTATCTGCGATAGCGGTCCATGATATCCTCAACATAATTTACCGTTTCAATCCCTCTTTTGAAGCCATAACGAGCATGTTGATAATATTTTTGGTGCATTAAGCGAAGCAATGCATCCGCTACTGAATCCCATTCATCGGGATCGTTACCCAGTTGAGCCGCCAATCTGCGTGCATCTGCAATATGCCCCATACCTACATTATAGGTAGCAAGTGCCAAAGAATAACGGTTCAGAGAATCCAGGTGTGCATACCGACTTAAGTGCTTATCCAAATACCTGACCCCCTCTCGAATATTGATCTCCGGATCATAGAGTAATTCTTCGTTCTCTACCGATGAGAAACGCGGTATAATCTGCATAAGCCCAACAGCCCCCATCCAGCTTTTAGCGTTGGGGTTGAACTGAGACTCCTGAGCCATTACGGCAAGAACCAGTTTCCAATCGACTCCCCTTTCTTCGGCTACCTGCCGGACTATATCATCGTAAGGGGAAATATATCCCGAATAAATCATGTCGAAAGAACGATCACGATACCTGTCCGTCAACCGCTCATCTTCAAAATATCGACGTCGAAGAATGTTCAAAAACGCTGACCTGAGAATACGATTGTCTGATTCACGAATTCGAAAATGCTCCAGCATAAACGCATCCACTTTATCCTTAAGTTCATATCCGTTGGAGCGCAATGCCCAGGCTACGGTATCATTTTCGGCCAATACAGAAGAAGCAAATACACCATCGATATAATTTGAAGCGACCTGATAGAGATTATCATCCGATAACGTTGCGTCCAATCGTCCTTCAGCCACTTCCAATATGATGGCTTCGGTGTTCCAGTCTTCACCCAGAAGATGGACATCAATGGCATATCCGGCTTCCTGCAGATTTCTGAGTGTCGTGTGGTAGGAGCTGTTTTCTCGTACTGTAATGGTACGACCTTCAAGTTGGCGAAGTGAATCGATCGGTTCAGCACCTTCTGGCAGGACCAATACCTGATTAACGATGTTATACGGCGCCGAAAAATTAATGTGTGGTTTCCGGTCTTCTGTAATTACATAGTTTCCGGCAATGATGTCACCATCTCCGCGATTCAGCATTTCGATGGGATCATCTTCTGACCCAATTAAAATAACTTCGACCTTGAGGTCGTGATCTTGCGCAAAACGGGATACCAATTCGTATTCAAACCCCCGGTCCATACCCCGATGCAGAAAATAGGAGCTTGAGTTGTAGCGTGTAATCATGCGAAGTGTTCCCCTTTCTTGAATCTCATTGAAATCAAAGGAAACAGGATCCGAATAGGTGACCGCTCTTTCAGCCTCTTCCGTTTTGGAACAGGAAGAGACACCCAGCATCATGACAAGCAGACTCATGCCTGCCGTTTTTCTAAGATGCAGTATATTTTTCTTGAATCGTTCCATAGTAGACGGGCGGACATCCCTATTTTTATAAACCGCCCTAAATTGTTTTGCCTGACTGTTTTTACAACATGGATAACTTTTATCTGCACTCCTGATTTCAGATATATAACAATGCTTCTGAATAAATCGTTTGGGATGTAAGTTGTGCAGTCTCAAAGTTAACGTTTTTTCTACTATTCATAATTAGACATCTCTAATTGATAGCGCTTTTAGTCATTAAATTTGTTTAATAAAGTGTTTTTTTTGGGTTTACCATCATAAATGATGGCAACATCGTTCAACATAACCCTAATCTCCTTCGTTCCATCGTATTGAGTAACCCCTTTCAAAAAGTGTACCGTTTATTTTGCAATACCTTTTTTTGCCGTCCAGGCCATAGTAATGCCAGCCATAATAATAAGCATAGCCGGAAAGGTCAGAATCGGAGGTACTTCAGTAAAAAGAACCCAGGCCAGTATAGTTGCAAAAACAGGCTCTGTTAAAACAAGCATAGACAGAACCACAGGAGAAATATACTTTACCGAATAGTTCATGGATCCATGGCCAATTATCTGAGGGCCTATGGCAAGCCCAATCGCAGCTAACCATACCACCGGATTGTGAGGAAAAGATTTCCCAAGCCATAAAGCAACAATAAGACAGGTCAGTCCCGTGGCTCCGTATACCCGCATGATGTAGTTGATCCAGTCCGACTTTTGCCTAAGCTGCTGACTGATCAGGAAATATAGTGCAAATAGTATCGCTGCGATAAAAGCGTAAAAATCACCTAAGAGAGCATGCTCAAAAGCTGTTTCGGAACGAAAATCCGAATAACCCAAAAAAGCCGATCCAAAAAACGCGATCATTACTCCGCTCCACACCATTCCGGGAAATGTGCGTTTAAGAACCCCCGCTTCAATAAGAATCAAAATTATGGGGTGAATGGTCACCAATACCGATGCCGAGGCAATGGTTGTATTCTGAACAGCCAAAATCCAGAAAATAAAATGAAGTCCAAGCATTGATCCGGCGAGCAGAGCAACCAAATTGTCTTTTCTATCGTACTCACGACTTTTCGAAAGGCCGGTTATCATCCACACCGGCAAAAGAATCAATGCAGCAGACATGGTTCGGATGGCGGCAAAAACAAAAGGATCTGTGTCGCCGGCGACCCGGACCAAAATGGGTGCAAAAGCAAACATGATCAAACCGGCCGTTAGCAAAAAATAGACACGAACCGGTGTTCCGGAAGTTGAAAAACCACCTGACAGTAAGCTCATGGGCAGGTATTAACGGATTCGATCCATTGATGCGACTTTCTCTATATCCTTGTTGATATAGTGCAGCGCCAGGTATTGGAGCAACAAACCTGATAGGAGCAGACCTATGGAATACGCCTCTGCCAGGAGGTGGCTTCCCAGGCGTCCAACAGTAAAGAAAACTCCGACAACCATTCCAATGGCAATGATCTGAAACAGCATAGCCCGCTTCACCCATTTAATCTGATTATGCCGGTTCCGAAATTGAGCAACGGTGTATACACTTAATAATATTGAAAACAAAAGCGCAGCAATAAGGCCGTTACTTAACCATCCCTGTGGGTCCAGCATGGCATGAGAAAACATGGGGGTAAAAACAAAGCCCGCATTCAGCGGAATGATAAGCAGCAAAAAAAGAGTTTGTATACGTTGAATAACCATATCATGAAGTCCGTAAAGTGTTATCCGGAGATTAAACCGCCTGGGTTTTTCAAATAGTGTGCAGTTTAGAAAAATACAAAAAAAACAGATGAATTTCCTGCAATTAGCCCTGATTCATGCTATGATGAAATAAACGCAATTCAGTTTGTCTGAAAAGAGGTTTATTTTAATCTGTTCTATTTCGAACCAAACTTCTTCCTTTGACGTCATAAATAGCGGTCAATTTCGGTGTTAAAAAATCTTTCAGGTAAATCAGCGGCCGAACTCTATCTGTTGTTCATTGTTTTCGTATGGGCATCCAATTTTTCTGTGGTAAAATACAGTCTTGAGGAGATCGATCCCTTCTCTTTTAATGCGATTCGCTTCTTTCTGGCCACGCTTTTTATGTGGGTGGTGGTATACATCAAGCGTCTAAAAATAACCGTTAGAAAAAAAGATTACGGAAAACTGTTTTTGCTGGCCATACTTGGAAATTTGTTATACCAAATGCTCTTTATCATCGGGGTAGACCGAACCTTTGCTTCCAATGCCGCCGTTATGCTCGGTTTAATTCCGGTTTGGGTGGCTCTGCTATCCCACCTTTTTACCCCGGAGAAAATGCATCGAATTCAGGCCATCGGGGTTCTGTTAGCCTTTGCCGGAGTCGCCCTCATTTCCGGAGGTGGGGAGGAAGGGTTTTCACTACAGGCGGAGACCCTTATCGGAGACCTGATCATTGTAGTAGCAGCTTTGGTATTTGCGGCATACACTCTACTATCCCGGTCGTTGCTTGAAGAATACTCACCTCTTACACTTTCGGTAATTGTCATGACTATAGGTGGCTCCATGTTAATTCTTGTGGGAATACCTTCCATTATCCGGCTTGATTTTAGTGCGGTTTCTACTCTTTCACTGGCCGGTGTTGCTTACAGCGGAATATTTTCCATAGGATTGGCTTATCTCATTTGGAACTTCGGAATCAAAAATACCGGCACGGTACGAACAGCCATGTACCAGAACCTGGTACCCGTTCTCGGTATAGCTATCGGCTTCATTTTTCTGGGTGAAAAGCTACAATATTTGCAGTATATTGGCAGTTTATTAACGATTGGTGGTATTATGCTTTCCCGACATACCTGAACCTGAAATGAGGTTATCGCCTCCGGCCAGATATGTCAAGTCTAGATTTACACATCCCAGGCAACTAACCTACTATGCATACGAAACTTTTTCGCTCCTGTTCAGCCCCTTGTTTTATTGCTTTCATACTATTTTTACTTCTCTCACCTGAAGTTTCCAATGCGCAAGAAAACCGGGAATCGAGACGCAGCCTTACTTTGTCGGCCAGTCAAGAACATACTGGAAACGTTTTCCTGGATGAAATGGGCGTACACTTATCTTTTTTACGCCATTACGAATCATGGCTCGATATCGAAAACTACAAGCTCGATACCGGCGATTTGCTTGGTTTTTCTATCGAGGGTAATGTACAAGCCATTTACCGAGGACTCAGAGTCAACAGTCAGGGTTCTGTCCTCATTCCAAACGTAGGAATCATCGAAGTTAAAGGACTTTTATTTTATGAAGCGGAGAGTCTCATCAGCGAAAAAATCAATGAAGAACTTCCCGGTACTCAAACGCGCTTAATACTTGAACAACCCCGAACCATACAGATCCATGTAACAGGCAACGTGCCGTTCTCAGGCCCTCAGCTTATTTTGGCACAAACCCGGCTTGATCAGGCTGTTTTTTCAGCATTTTTTCAAAAAGAAAACTGGATTTCAGAAGACGATCATTTGATACAGTTGCTGCCGGTAAAAAAATATCCGGCTGAATTTATTGAAAGCAACCAGTTTGCACTTCGAAGCATCTCCATTACCCGATCGGATGGATCTGCGATTACCGGCGACATTGTTCGCTATTTAAAAACCGGAGAAAAAGATTCGAACCCCGTCATCCAACAAGGAGATATTATTCACATCAATCAATATTATGACTATCACCCTCGGGTATCGGTTAGTGGCGGCGTAAATAAAGCCCTTGAAATGGAGTATCATCCTGATGACACTATTGATCGACTAATTACTATGGCCGGTGGCACAACATTTGATGTCGTTAAAGATAAAGTCATTGTGACACGTTCAACAACAAACGGCCTCGAACGTTTGGTACTCGATGATTCTGTTTCTATTGCTCAATATCAGGTACAGCCAAACGACCGAATTGTTATTCCAAAAGATCGTGACCTGCAAAGCACACATAACGCTCAAATCTATGGTGAAGCTGCATATACCGGACGCTTTTCAATAGAGGACGGAGTAACCACGTTATTTGAATTGCTTGAGATGGCCGGTGGACTTACAGAGAGCGCCTTGCCACAAGCGGCCTATTTAACACGTACTCAGCCCGGCAGGACCGAATACGGCTTTGAACCGGCAATCAACCCGACGACCTTGCGCCGGACTTCGGATCAGCTACTTCAGGGGTTTGAATATCTTCAGCTGGAGGCTCAGGTCTCTCAAAACAGGGTTTTTGTAGATCTCAACGATGAAGAACAGCTTCGGTCGGTACGCATATACCACGGCGATCTTTTACATATACCCAAGAACGAAGGTACGGTTTTCGTTTTTGGGCAGGTTAACAATCCCGGATACTATAACTTTGACGAATCAGCTTCTTACCATCATTACATAGCCCATGCAGGTGGTTATGCCCTTTCGGCAGACGAAGAGCGTATATTTATTATAAAGTCACAAACAAATTCCTGGTTTAAGCCGGGAGATGTACCCCTTGAGCCGGGTGATCTTGTGTTTGTTGACAGAGTCCCCTTTGATGAACTGCAAGCCTCCCGAACGTATGACTTGCAAAAACGTTCTCAGCGCAACAGTAATATTCAGTTGGTCATGACGGGCTTAACCACCATTACCAGCATTATTACAGCGTATATTGCGGTCACCCGCTAAAACAGGATACATATTTCTTTTTTTTTAGCGTATTTCCCGACCAAACGGGTAAGCGCTTTTCACCTTGTTGATTCCCTATCACATAGATCATGAGTAAAGACGAACAAAAAAACGAGATTCAGTTATTAGATATCTTGTTGACTTTGGCAAAACACAAAGCCATTATCTTCAAGCTGGTCTTTTCGATAACCCTCGCTTCACTGGTCATAAGCCTTTTATGGCCTACCACATATAAATCCTCTGCCGTAATTCTACCTCCGGTTCAGCAACAAGCGCTTAGTGGATTAGGTGGTATGCTGGGAGGATTGTTGCCCATGAACCTGGGTACAAGCCCGCAAATCAATCCGGAAAATATTCTAAGCATACTCAATAGCCGTAGTTTAAGAGTTGAATTAATTCATGAATTCAATCTTCAGGAGGTCTACAACTCGGAAATAACAGAAGAACTTCTATTAAAACTACAAAGCAATCTTCGCATAGAAGAACATCGGGAAGGAGGATTTGGCTTTAATCCCATCATTTCGGTCAGAATCGATGTTATTGACAAGGATCCCCAGCGGGCGCAGGAAATGGCTGATTTTTTAGTGCAACGATTAGATGAGATTGTCAATGACATTAATCAGGCCAATGCTCTTGAGCAGTTTAATCTGATTTCAGAGCGATATCACCGTAATCTTGAAGAGATGGAAGAGGCCGAAATGGAGCTCAAAGAGTTTCAGGAAACGTATGGAATTATCGAAGTGGAAGAACAGGCTAAAGCCATAATTCAAACCTTAGGTGAAATAAAAGCTTTAAAAATAGAAACGGAAATGGCCATCAATGTCATGAGCCAAACGGTAAGTGAGAACAACCCGGAATTACGTAATTTACGCCGGTCATTAACTGAACTTGAGCGTCAATACCAGCGCTTCATTCAAAAAAGTAATGCAGAAGCAAGAAAGGCGGAAGTCATGCCAGCCGTCCTTGATTTTCCGGATCTTGCCCTGAATTACTACCGGCTTTTCAGAGAAGTCACTGTTCAGAACAAAATCTACGAAAACCTGTATCCACAATACGATATCCAAAAGCTTCAATTAGAAGCCGATAAAAGAGGTATTCAGGTGCTGGATGAGGCTCATTTACCCACGTATAAGGATGCACCCAAACGTGCTTTTATCGTTTTAGGAGGCATGGTATTCAGTATATTTTTAGCACTACTCATCGTTTTTTATCGTCATACCATGGAAACAAACCCCATGAGACATCAGCAAATCAAAGAATTACAAAGCCATTTCCGGCTTGGTAAAAAAAAGCAAGATTTTAAAGAAGACTGATTAACGACCCTTTGTCCCTCATATTTTAGTACGTGTCAGACCTTACACATCATATACGCCAATATGTTGCCCCTTCTGATTGGCTAATCATAATGGGAGGTATCTTCCTTTTCCTTTTTTTGAAATGGGTCACCTGGGCTTTGGGAGTTCCACCCCTTGAGTGGGTTGCCCTTGGAGGTGCCGGTGTTGTGTTCTTTCTGATTCGCAGTATTCAATACCCTCTGTTGCTTTTAGTTTTAATTGCCGTCGGTTCCTTATTGGGAAACCTGATTCTTGTCTTCGAAGGTGGATTAATACCGTTTTCATTGTTTCAGATCTTTTATCTGTTTTCGATAGGCGTATTTATCTTAAGGTGGTTTCTACTCGGTTTTACACCCATCAAAAAAACCGGCTTTGAATTAGAGTTGGCCCTGTTTTTTGGTTTAATATTTTTATCCATTTTGTGGACCCCCGATGCCGAACGGGCGTTCTGGCATGCCATGCGTATGCTGACACTATCCGGACTGCTTTTTCTGCTGGTAAATTGGATTGAATCCCCTCGACAGATTTCCTTGCTGATCCTTTCTCTCATTGCTGTGGGGATGGTGCTCGGCCTGCTTGCTGTGTATCACACCATAAACAACCCTATGGCAATTCTCCA
>JASCXY010000400.1 GCA_030012235.1 Balneolaceae bacterium ANBcel3
GGATCAAATCAATTTCTTGGGGAGAGAGCCGAAATTAGTAACTTCGGTTCATGGAAAAGAAACTCATACACTACTTTTTGCCGGACCAGCTGATAACCTGCTTTGATGTGGAGAAAGTTGAGGAGAAGCCGATACCGGGCACCAAGCGCTTCGAGATGCGCATCTATTTGACAGAAAAGAATGTTTTACCCGAAGGCTATGCCGAAGAGGAATGGGAGTCAAAGGGTTTTACGGAGGCCAAAACCGTCCAGGACTTTCCCATACGCGGTAAAATGGTTTATTTGATACTGAAGTGTCGTAGGTGGCGCCATAAGAAAGACCCGGGTCGGATTATCCGCAGGGATTTAAGTTTTCTTGCCGAGGGGGCCAAAATGACCGGGGACCTTTCGGCTTTTTTAAAAGATACTGGTCGAGGAGCGTGAAGAGACCTTCAAAACGATTGCCGAGCTGAACATGGTCAAGCCAGCCACGCTGATTCGCCACTACAAGAAGCATAGCAGTGACTTCAAGGAGTGGGATCAACGCCATCATGCGAAGCAATGGCTGGTATTTCCGGAGAATTTGGGCCCGAATCTGAGCATAGACGAGGTAAGTCTGTCTAATGGTGAGTTGTACACGCTGCTGACCAACAAATCGGCAAAAGGCAGGAAAGGATCTTTAGTGGCCAGTATTCGGGGTACGCGGACAGCTGATCTGGTATGGGTTATGGAGAAACTGCCACCCCGGGAGCGTGCCAAGGTGCTTGAGGTATCCATGGATATGGCCAAAAACGTTGAAAAGGCTGTTAGAAAAGTGTTTTTCAATGCCAAAATCGTAACCGACCGCTTTCACGTAGTCCAACTGGCACAACGCTGTTTACAGCAAGTACGCATTGAGCAATGGCGTAACGAATTGGAGAATGAAAACGAGCAGATGGCCCAGGCGCGAGAATGTGGCCAAAAATATCGTCCCGAGGAACTTGCCAACGGGGATACCCCAAAACAGTTGCTGGCACGAAGCCGGTTTGCTTTAATGAAGTTTAAATCACAGATCAAAGACAACAACCATTGGCTGCGCTTGCGCATTGCCTTTCAACGATATCCTGAGCTTGAAAAAGCCTACAACCATACGCTGGAGCTGCGCCAGATATTTAATTTGACGGATCGCAATACCGCTGAACACGCCCTGAATAAGTGGATTCAAAAGAGTAAGAAGACGGCTTACAAGGCTTTTTACAGCGCCGCTATGAGCCTTCACTGGCACAGAGAATCGATCTTGAACTTCTTTGATAACCGCACCACCAATGCCAGTGCCGAGTCGTTTAATGCCCGAATCAAACTGTTCCGGGCAAACCAGAAAGGAGTCAGAGATACCACCTTTTTCCTGTTTCGGTTGAGCAAACTCTATGCGTAGTCCCCAGAAAATTCACTTGACCC
>JASCXY010000401.1 GCA_030012235.1 Balneolaceae bacterium ANBcel3
GCGGCCGGACCCGTGTGAGAAACCACCGACCAGTTATTTGCCTGACTCCAGTCTCCTGATTGTCTGCTGTAAAACACCGGAGGAGATGTGTCCTGGATACGCTTGCGATGATTGGGACTTACGGTAAAACCGGACAAATTCTGAACATTATTCACTACCAGATAGTAAACCTCATCCTGCACCAGTGAAAAACCAAGATCCATGGTGACTATATTATCCATCGGTCCGCCCAGAGAAAAGTTTGTCGGGTTGTCGATGGTAGTTCCAGAGGGATTTTCAATACGATAATTGGCCGGATTAACGGCAGTAGCCGGATTGAGCGGCTCGTCAAATACGGCAGAGATACTCGTCGGGCTGTTTATAATAATAGAGATGATATAAGGACGATTGGTACTGATTTCCGGATCGCCGGTCACCGTCCCAACTACATTAAGTGTTGTGCCGTCGGTTTGCTGGTAACTGGCCGTCTCGTCCACCACCATGTCGTTATTAACCAACACATTTGAATTGGATACCACCTGGGCATCACCGGAAATATTCAGATCGTAAAAACTGATTGTGTTGCCATCTATATTATTGTTGACAGTTATGGTGGAATTGCCCACAATAGAAACCGTACTGGTTTGCGGATTAAACGCGGTATTGCCGGATAAGGTAATATCTCCATCCAGGACAATGTCTCCGCTTCCGGCATTAAACGTACCACTGTTATCAAACTCTGACGAACCGTAAATATTCAGTGTTCCGTTATTAAGATTAAAAACGGAGCTATTTAGTATACTAAAATCCGCACTTATAACGGGGGGACCCGGATCTCCAACATTCACTGTTCCCGTTTGTACCGTGAACAAGGCACTGCTTGACATAGTAAAATCATCAAGGAAGGTGATACTACCGGCATCCAGAAATATGGCTCCCGTTATATTAGTTGTATTATTTACCGTTACATGCCCATTGGCTGCGTTGAATGCAATCTGCCCGGGGGATCCGGTTGCCCCTACGATAAGGTTATCCATTTCCACTTCAACCCCGTCGGCAACAGTTACCTGAACAGGCCGTCCAAAGTTATTGATACGTAACTGTCTGAACTCAGTATTCCCCGTTATAACCGGGTCCGGATTTGATGCAGGAAACCACTGAATTTCAGCATTGGTATTTTCGTCCGGCACACCGTTGGACCAGTTTGCCGAATCCAACCAGTCGTTGCTTACAGAGCCATTCCACACCGTAGAAGCTTGAGAGTGTGCCTGATGCATGGGTATTAAACCGGACACCAATAAAAAAAGAATAGTTGCACAAAAAAGGCGAACCCCTTTCCCGGGCTTTTTCAGCCCACAAACAGTGGATGCCGGCTTAACTGCCTTTGAATCCGATCGTGTGGTTGTATGTTTTGAAACGGGATACATGTGCGATG
>JASCXY010000402.1 GCA_030012235.1 Balneolaceae bacterium ANBcel3
CCCTGATAGGTTTCGTAGGTTTCTTCCTCAGCAGAACGGTAAAGGTAGTGAGAACCGGTACGCATATTATGGGTACCTATACTGGTTTGATGCATACCCGTTATGATGGAACTCCGGCTTGGCGCACAAACCCCCGAAGTAGTATACGCATGATTATACCGGATACCATCTTGTGCAAGACGATCAATATTGGGAGTGTGAATCCCCGATGTACCGTATACGCTGAGCAGCGGACCAATATCCTCGGTTGTAATCCAGAGAATATTGGGCTGGGAGGCCCGGGCTTCCGGCTCTGTAGCATCTGAGACATTCGGTGACGCCATTGAGGTCGTTCCGGCCAGTGCCATACATGCAAATCCAAACATCCTTTTGTGGGTACAGGAATGGTTTATCATAACTATATTTTTTTGTAATCACGGGGAGGGTATCCAAGTTCCAGGCAACGTACCATTTTTTTAAAAACCGGATAGGAATGTGCGTAAAATGCTTTATACCCCTCACAGAGATAGTTAAGACCCGGTTCTCCGTCGGGAGTATCTATGATCCGGTCTTTGGGGCATCCACCGTTACACACTTCGAGGTATTCGCATTGCCTGCAAAAAGACGGAAGCTTTTCTTTTTTATCCAGGCCGAACTGCTGCTGACGGGCACTTTCATGCATGGCTTTGGCCTTTTGATCCATAATATTTCCCAGCTTGTATTCCGGAAAAACAAAATGGTCACAGCTGTACAAGTCACCGTTGTGTTCGATAGCCATGGCATGGCCACAGGTTTCAGCATGTATACAAATCGGTGACGGATAGCCGGCAAGAATACTTAGCGCAACGTCAAAATCCTGGACAAATATTCTGCCGATATCTTTTCTTTTAAGCCACTCATTGAATACGCCGGAAAGAAACGATCCGTATTTTCTGGCACGGACACTCCGATAGCTGACACCACCATCGGGCTCAGGCTCAACAATAGGAATAAACTGCAGATGCGTTGATCCAATCTTTTTTAGAAAGCGATACATCTTTGCAGGATACGATGAATTAACCGACTGAACACAGGTTAACGTATTAAAAAGCACCCCGTGTTTTTTGAGTAGCTCCAGGCCGTCCATTACCTGATGAAACGAACCAAAACCCCTCTTGTCCGGACGAAACTCATCGTGAAGCTCCTCCGGGCCGTCTATGCTGATGCCCACCAGGAATTCGTTGTCCCTGAAAAACTTCGCCCAATCATCATCCAGCATCGTACCGTTGGTCTGAAAGGAGTTGGTGATCCGCATACCGCCCCGCGCATATTTTTTTTGCAGTTCCAGCGCTTTCCTGAAAAACGGCAATCCCATCAACGTGGGTTCGCCACCCTGCCATGTAAAGTTTACTTCCTGCGCATCAGCAGGCTGCGCATA
>JASCXY010000403.1 GCA_030012235.1 Balneolaceae bacterium ANBcel3
CTTGAGATACTTTTTAATGATATCCTCGTCTACGAAGCGTGATTTTTCAAGAACAACCAACTGCTCAGCAATATTTCTGAGCTCGCGGATATTTCCGGGCCATCGGTAGGCAACGAGTAGTTTACGGGCTTCATCAGACATGCCACGAAAAACCGAATCGTATTTTTGCGAAAAATCAGAGACAAACTTGCGGAAGATCAATAAGATGTCTTCACCTCGTTCTCTGAGCGGGGGGATGGAGATGGTCACTGTATTCAGCCGGTAGAACAAATCTTCCCGAAAATCACCGGATTGAACACTTTTCCACATGTCTTTATTCGATGCAGCAATCACACGAACATTCACTTTTTTCAGTTTACTTGAGCCCACTCTGAAAAATTCCCCGGCTTCCAGAATCCGAAGCAGCTTAACCTGAACGTTTTTTGGAGTATCGACGATTTCATCCAGAAAAATGGTCCCCCCGTCCGCCTGCTCAAAGTAACCCATACGGGATTCATGTGCTCCCGTGTAGGCTCCCTTTTCATGTCCGAAAAGCTCACTTTCGATGATACCTTCGGGGATAGCGCCACAATTCACAATGACCAGGTTTTTTGAGCTTCTGGAACTGAGCCGGTGTATAGCACGCGCCATAACATCTTTTCCGACCCCGGTTTCGCCGTTGAGCAATACGGTGATATCCGTTGGTGCTACCTGAAGAACCTTGTCTATGGCCTGTTTGATGGCAGGCGATTCACCAATGATTCCAAATTGCTGTTGAAGTTGATCTCTGTCCACGTTTGTTACTTTCGCGTTTAAATAAACCTTGTCGGTAACATAACGATTTGGCGGGAAAAATAATTACAGAGAAATGGATTCCGTTTTAATGGATTCCGAAAGTGTTGTTTTTCGGACAGGACGTGCGATCAGGGTAGCTGCTGTGGCATCGATTACCTCCACTTCTGCATAATCTCCGGGCTGCAGGTCCATTTTATCAAAAACGGCCATTTTATTGGTGTCGGTTCTTCCCGACATTTGCCCTTCAGAACGTTTGCTGGTTTTCTCCACCAAAATAACGTGCCGGTTGCCAATTTCCTTTTTATTCAGCTCCGCCGCCGTATTTTGCTGTACATCGATGATTTCAGCCAGCCTTCTCTTTTTGACATCTTCCGGAACATCATCCGGAAACTTTCTGTGAGCGAGTGTTCGTTCACGTTCCGAATAAGCGAACATATAAGCGAGGTCATATTTCACCTCTTTCATAAGGTTCAGGGTATCCTGGTGCTGTTGTTCGGTTTCACCGCAAAATCCGGTGATGATATCTGTTGAAAGGGAGACTCCCGGAATATACTCCCGCATTTTCCCAATGAGTTCAAGATAAGTTTCACGGGTATACGGACGACGCATACGATCCAGG
>JASCXY010000404.1 GCA_030012235.1 Balneolaceae bacterium ANBcel3
TTTGAGATATTTTTTTATGACATCCTCATCCACAAAGCGGGACTTTTCAAGTACGACCAGTTGCTCTGCAACATTTCGGAGTTCGCGGATATTTCCAGGCCAGCGGTAGGAAACAAGTAACTTCCGGGCTTCATCGGACATGCCACGGAATACCGAATCGTATTTTTGAGAAAAATCTGTGACAAACTTGCGGAAGATCAATAGGATGTCTTCTCCTCGTTCTCTAAGCGGGGGGATGGAGATGGTCACCGTATTCAGCCGATAGAACAGATCTTCTCTAAAATCACCGGACTGTACACTTTTCCACATGTCTTTATTTGATGCAGCGATTACACGAACATTCACTTTTCTCAGTTTGCTTGAGCCCACTCTGAAAAATTCACCGGCTTCCAGAATCCGAAGCAGCTTAACCTGAACGTTTTTTGGAGTATCGACTATTTCATCCAGAAAAATGGTACCCCCGTCAGCCTGCTCAAAATAACCCATACGGGATTCATGTGCTCCTGTATAGGCTCCCTTTTCATGGCCGAAAAGCTCGCTTTCGATAATACCTTCAGGGATAGCGCCACAATTCACAATAACCAGGTTTTTTGAGCTTCTGGAGCTGAGCCGGTGTATGGCCCGCGCCATAACATCTTTTCCGACCCCGGTTTCACCATTGAGCAATACGGTGATGTCCGTTGGTGCTACCTGAAGAACCTTGTCTATGGCCTGTTTGATGGCAGGCGACTCACCAATGATTCCAAATTGCCGTTGAAGTTGATCTCTGTCCACGTCTGTTACTCTCGCGTTTAAATAAACCTTGTCGGTAACATAACGATTTGGCGGGAAAAATAATTACAGAGAAATGGATTCCGTTGCAATGGAATCCGTAAGGGTTGTTTTGCGGACAGGACGTGCGATCAGGGTAGCTGCTGTGGCATCGATTACTTCCACTTCTGCATAATCTCCGGGCTGCAGGTCCATTTTATCAAAAACGGCCATCTTATTGGTGTCGGTTCTTCCCGACATTTGTCCTTCAGAACGTTTGCTGGTTTTCTCCACCAAGACGACGTGCCGGTTGCCAATTTCCTTTTTATTCAGCTCCGCGGCCGTATGCTGCTGTAAATCGATAATTTCAGCCAGTCTTCTCTTTTTGACGTCTTCCGGAACATCATCCGGAAACTTTCTGTGAGCGAGAGTTCGTTCACGCTCCGAATAAGCGAACATATAAGCGAGGTCATATTTTACCTGTCTCATGATGTCTAGGGTATCCCGATGCTGCTCTTCGGTTTCACCGCAAAATCCGGTGATGATATCTGTTGAAAGGGAGACTCCCGGAATATACTCCCGCATTTTCCCAATGAGTTCAAGATAAGTTTCACGGGTATACGGGCGACGCATACGATCCAGA
>JASCXY010000405.1 GCA_030012235.1 Balneolaceae bacterium ANBcel3
AAAGTTGGGGACAACCTCTTCCGCAACACTTTTTAAAGAAGTTGGAAGCCAGCAGCTCGCACCCGGCAAGCAGCTGAAAGTCATGGAAATAAATAATGAAATATGGGTTCTTGGGATGGGGTCCGACTCGATAACACTTCTTCATCGTTACCCGAAAGATGAATGGAAGGATCGCAGTTCACCGGACGATTCCGCATCAGGAAGTACTTTTTTTGAACTATTTAGCAGTAAGTCATGATATCTGTCTTATTACAAGCTCTGCCTCAAATCGATCTGAGCATCGGCGGTGAAGCCGAAGACTTCTCTCTTGCGATACAGGCACTGATTCTGATCACGGTACTGTCTTTTGGACCGGCATTTATTACGATGATGACCAGCTTTACACGTATCATCGTTGTCTTTTTCTTCTTGAGAATGGGTATGGGTACACAGCAATCTCCTCCGAATCAGGTACTGATCGGATTGGCGCTGTTTCTTACCATTTTTATCATGATGCCCACGTTTAATGCGATCAATGAGCAGGCTATCCAGCCCTATATCAATGAAGAAATGACGCAGGTCGAAGCACTTACAGAGGCCGCGATTCCACTGAAGGAGTTTATGATTCGACAGACCAGAGAACAGGACCTGCTCTTTTTTATGGATATGCTTGAAATGGATCCGGCAGAAAGCATTGCTGAAATCCCGCTTTTTGTAGTGGTTCCATCTTACATCATCAGTGAATTAAGAATTGCATTTCAGATTGGATTCATGATTTATCTGCCATTTATGGTGATTGATCTGGTAATTGCTTCCATACTGTTGTCCATGGGAATCATTTTCCTGCCACCGGTATTGGTTTCACTACCATTCAAAATTCTGGTATTTGTGTTGACCGATGGATGGTATCTGCTGGTTCAGTCGATGGTCCGCAGCTTTAATTAAGAATGCAAAAATAAAATCGTATGAATACAGAGACAGGAGTTTATTGGGTACAGGAGGCATTGACGGCCGCCGTGATTTTGGCCGGGCCGGTGCTTATCGGAGCACTGCTGATAGGGCTAAGCATCGCGATATTTCAGGCAGCTACTTCTATCCAGGAAATGACGTTAAGTTATGTTCCAAAAATGGTTGTAGTTGTCATAATTCTCTACTTTTTGTTTGGTTTCATGTTGCAATATGCCATCGGCTTTCTGGAGCGTGTGTTTGATTTTATACCGAGCATCGCTCAATAACATTCAGCCATGAGAGGATACTATGGCGTTGCTTTCCACTGAATACATTCTGGCTGCCTTTCTTATCTTTGTTCGCGTCGGGAGTATGATGATGGTGGCTCCTTTCTTTAGTGCAGCCGTTTTTCCTGTGCGCGTTAAACTATTCCTTGCCCTGATC
>JASCXY010000406.1 GCA_030012235.1 Balneolaceae bacterium ANBcel3
GAAGCTGGGGACAACTTCTGCCGCAACACTTTTTAAAGAGGTGGGAAGCCAGCAGCTTGCACCTGGAAAGCAGCTTAAAGTTATGGAAATCAATGATGAAATATGGGTTCTTGGGATGGGGTCCGATTCGATAACCCTTCTTCACCGTTACCCGAAAGAAGAATGGAAGGAACGCAGCTCATCGGACGATTCCGCATCAGGAAGTACTTTTTTTAAACTATTTAGCAGTAAATCATGATATCAGCCCTATTACAAGCATTACCACAGATAGATCTGAGTGTTGGCGGTGAAGCCGAAGACTTTTCTCTTGCGATTCAGGCGCTGATCCTGATCACGGTATTGTCTTTTGGCCCGGCTTTTATCACGATGATGACCAGCTTTACCCGTATTATCGTTGTCTTTTTCTTTTTGAGAATGGGAATGGGTACACAGCAATCTCCTCCTAATCAGGTACTGATCGGGTTGGCGCTGTTTCTTACCATTTTTATCATGATGCCCACGTTTAATGCGATCAATGACCAGGCCATTCAGCCATATATCAATGAGGAAATGACACAGGTTGAAGCGCTAACAGAGGCTGCAATCCCGCTTAAGGAATTTATGATACGTCAGACCAGAGAACAGGACCTGCTCTTTTTTATGGACATGCTCGAAATGGATCCGGCAGAAAGCATCGCCGAAATCCCGCTTTTTGTAGTGGTTCCATCCTACATCATTAGTGAATTAAGAATTGCATTTCAGATTGGATTCATGATTTACCTGCCATTTATGGTAATTGATTTGGTTATCGCTTCCATATTGTTATCGATGGGTATCATTTTCCTGCCACCGGTATTGGTCTCACTTCCATTCAAAATTCTGGTATTTGTATTGACCGATGGATGGTATCTGCTGGTTCAGTCGATGGTCCGCAGCTTTAATTAAGAATGCAAAAATAGAATCGTATGAATACAGAGACAGGAGTTTATTGGGTACAGGAGGCATTGACGGCCGCCGTGGTTTTGTCCGGGCCGGTGCTCATCGGAGCATTGCTGATAGGACTGACCATCGCGATTTTTCAGGCAGCTACTTCGATCCAGGAAATGACGTTAAGTTATGTCCCAAAAATGGTTGTGGTTGTAATTATTCTCTATTTTTTGTTTGGTTTCATGTTGCAATATGCCATTGGCTTTCTGGAACGTGTTTTTGATTTTATACCGAGCATCGCTCAATAACGTTCAGCCATGAGAGGATACTATGGCGTTGCTTTCCACTGAATACATACTGGCTGCCTTTCTTATCTTTGTTCGCGTCGGGAGTATGATGATGGTGGCTCCTTTCTTTAGTGCAGCCGTTTTTCCTGTTCGTGTTAAACTATTCCTTGCTCTGATT
>JASCXY010000407.1 GCA_030012235.1 Balneolaceae bacterium ANBcel3
TCGTTGTTCGAGGGCTTCAAAGGTTTGTCCCCTGGCCGGAAAAAAACCGGTGATAAGAAGCAGGCATGAAATATACAGGAAAGTAAATAGTCGGGGTTTATTCATGGATCTTTTGCAATGGTTTGGAGTTTAGGATTTGTGCTATAAAAAAGATAAATAGTTGTCTCTACGTGCCTGGCCGGATAAAAGATTCAAAAAAAAGCAGGCGAAAGAAAAAGCATGATCAGAATAATAAAAACAGGCTCTGCAGACAAAAATATGTGGTTTTTTTAATGGTTTGGCCTCGTCTTTATAAAAAGAATGCGGGCATAAAAAAAACGGGAAACCTTTTTTCAGAGCGGGCGTAAAGAGGGACAAACAGGGTAAACAAGGGCGGCAGGTCTGAAAATCACCCTTGTACTCCATAGATGTCACGAAATACTCATTCAAACAACAGAACGATGAAAAGGATCATACTTATACTTCTGGTCATATCGGCCGTATTGTTAACAGCAGCCTGGATGGTAACATCCGGAAGCAACGATAGCGATCGTACAACTCAACCCTATGTAAAGGCTGAGAAAGGTAATTTGGTCGAGTTGGCCCTTGCTGTCGGGCGCATAGAGCCCAGGAATGAAATCGAAGTAAAGTCAAAAATATCCGGAGTGATCCAAAAAGTATATGCCGAAGCCGGAGACTATGTTCGAATGGGCGATCCTCTGTTTGAAATCCGGCCCGATCCGACTCCTCTTGAACTGGCCGAGGCGAAACGAAGTGTTGAGCGCGGAGAAAATAACGTTAAGAATCTTCAGAGTGAAATGCTCCGGGTAGAGGCCTTACGTGCCCGCGACATGATTTCTGTTCATGAATATCAGGCGGTGGAACAGCGGCTTCGGGATGCAGAGATTTCTCTTCAGCTCAGTAAAGAACGGCTGGAACTGCTTGAGTCCGGCCGGATAATTATCGGAGAAACGCTGATAGAAAGTGTTGTTAAAGCCCCTTCCAATGGCTATGTCCTTGAAAAGATGGTCAATGTTGGTGATCCCGTAGTACCCCTGACCTCCTATCAGGCCGGTACGCCATTGATGACCCTTGCAGAAATGGATGATCTGCTGTTTAAAGGAACGGTCGATGAAATTGATGTAGGTAAAATGCAGGAAGGAATGCTGGTAGATCTTCGAATCGGAGCACTGCCGGGTGCCGAGGTTACAGGAGAATTGACGAAAATATCGTTAAAGGCCACACAAAGAGATAACAGTACCGTATTTCCGGTAGAGGTAGTCATTACAGATACCGGAGGACACAGGTTGCGTGCTGGTTATTCGGCCAATGCCAACGTCATCATTCAGAAAAGGGAAGATGTGCTGCTTATTCCAGAACGGGTAGTTACC
>JASCXY010000408.1 GCA_030012235.1 Balneolaceae bacterium ANBcel3
AGTAACTACCCGCTCCGGAATAAGCAGCACATCTTCCCTTTGCTGAATGATGACGTTGGCGTTGGCAGAATATCCGGCACGCAACGTATGTCCTCCGGTATCTGTAATGACTACCTCTACCGGAAACACGGTGCTATTATCCCTTTGTGTGGCCTTTAACGATATTTTCGTCAATTCGCCTGTAACCTCGGCTCCCGGCAACGCTCCAATGCGAAGGTCTACCAGCATTCCTTCCTGCATTTTACCTACATCAATTTCATCTACCGTTCCTTTAAACAGCAGATCATCCATTTCTGCAAGCGTCATTAATGGCGTACCGGCCTGATAGGAGGTCAGGGGTACTACGGGATCTCCGACATTGACCATCTTTTCAAGAACATAGCCATTGGAAGGGGCCTTAACGACACTTTCTATCAGCGTTTCTCCGATGATTATCCGGCCGGATTCAAGCAGTTCCAGCCGCTCTTTACTTAGCTGAAGAGAAATTTCTGCATCCCGAAGCCGCTGTTCCACCGCCTGATATTCATGAACAGAAATCATATCACGGGCACGCAAGGCCTCCACCCGGAGCATTTCACTCTGAAGATTCCGAACGTTGTTTTCTCCGCGCTCAACACTTCGTTTCGCTTCTGCCAGTTCAAGAGGAGTCGGGTCGGGCCGGATTTCAAACAGAGGATCGCCCATACGAACATAGTCTCCGGCTTCGGCATATACCTTCTGGATCACTCCGGATATTTTTGACTTAACTTCGATTTCATTCCTGGGCTCGATACGCCCGACAGCTAGAGCCAGCTCAACCAAATTGCCTTTCTCGGCTTTTACATAGGGTTGAGTTGTACGATCGCTGTCGTTGCTTCCGGATGTTACCATCCAGGCTGCTGTTAACAATACGGCCGATATGACCAGAAGTATAAGTATGATCCTTTTCATCGTTCTGTTGTTTGAATGATTATTTCGTGACATCTATGGAGTACAAGGGTGTTTTTCAGACCTGCCACCGTTGTTACCCTGTTTGTCCCTCTTTACGCCCGCTCTGAAAAAAGGTTTCCCGTTTTTTTTATGCCCGCATTCTTTTTATAAAGACGAGGCCAAACCATTAAAAAAACCAAATATTTTTGTCTGCAGAGCCTGTTTTTATTATTCTGATCATGCTCTTTCTTTCGCCTGCTTTTTTTTGAATCTTTTACCCGGCCAGGCTCGTAGAGACAACTATTTATCTTTTTTATAGCGCAAATCCTAAACTCCAAACCATTGCAAAAGATCCATGAATAAACCCCGTCTATTCTCTTTCCTGTGTTTTATATGTCTGCTTCTTATTTCCGGTTTTTTTCCGGCCAGGGGACAAACCTTTGAAGCCCTCGAACAACGG
>JASCXY010000409.1 GCA_030012235.1 Balneolaceae bacterium ANBcel3
TTTTTCCGATGGTTGTATATGTGGGATAAACCCGTGTGCTTTGCCGCGGCTTAATCAAAAACAACAAATCCTGAGTTCTTCAGGGTCGACTATGTAATGAACATTTGTTAAATGTATGGCCAGACACAACATACAATGAAAACAATCTAAAATGCTTTCGTTTATACTGACAGGTTCACCAATGTAGCCAATACATCCCAAATTATCACAGGACAGCACGAATCACTTGCTATAGATTCCACATAAATCCGAATGGAGATCCATTGGAATTAATGCCATGTCAAAGAGCATAGGTCCGTTGCAGAGGTTTTGTTGTTCCGCGAACAGTTCAGTGAGTTCAATACTCCGCGAACTTATTTTCGATAAGAATGATCCACTAAATGGTATTATATAAACTATACGCATCAGGCCATGTAAAGCTAAATGCTTCTATTAAAAGTACAGTAAAGTGGACGTAGGATCTCAGAGAAGTAATGAAAGGGCAAAGAGAAGCTGGTTACCTGTTTATATTTTCTAACTGTTGAATAAAAAAGTTTGTCATTATTTCAAGATTCTCATCTGTATGTACCCCGGGACCATGTTTTCCATCTTCTACTAAATAGAAGATACTTTGGACATCATGATCCATAAGAGCTTCATGAAGTAATTCACTTTGGCAGGGAGGTACAAGGGGGTCTTCCGCTCCATGAAAGATGAGAAAAGGAGGATTTGAAGAATGGACATACGTAATTGGGTTGGCCAGTAAGCCTTTATCATGGTTATCATGTATATAACTTCCTATTAAAATGGATTCAGGAGCATCCGGAGAATAGTGATCTACGGTACCTCCACCCTCGCATTCACCCATGATGAGCAAATCCGTAGGTCCAAACCAATTGACTACAGCATGAACGCTGCTGCTATAGTTTGTATTCCCACCTACCTTTCCTTCCAGATCAAAGGTTACTTCACCAGAAGTTTTAGTAGAAACAGAGCCGGTCGTTCCAGCCATTGCTGCAAGGTGTCCACCTGAAGAAATCCCGCTAATACCAATAAAGGTGGTATCAATATGATACGAAGTAGCATTAGCCCGGATATAACGAATAGCACCTTTAATATCATGAATTTGAGCAGGAAAAACGGAATCTGTACTTGCTCTGTGATTTGGTGTTATAACGGCAAAACCGGCATCCAATAAGGGTTCACCCAGCGTATGAAAGGCGGTATGCTTTAGATTATTTCCAAACCAGGCACTACCGTAGATAAGAAAAACAGCAGGATAAGAATCTTGAATTTTAGTTGGAAGATATACATCCATAGTATGATATACTTCTTCACTTACAGCATAATTCACATCTATCCAGCTTTTAGAATAGG
>JASCXY010000041.1 GCA_030012235.1 Balneolaceae bacterium ANBcel3
CGGCGAGCTTCGATAATACATCCATATTGGATACGGCGTCTTCCAGCGGAAAAGGAACGGGCTGTTTATTAAGCACGGCCTCGGCAAACCCGTCGGCCTGAAGCGTAAACTGATTGCAGGGAGCATACGAACGTCGTACGGTTTGTTCTCCGTCATACAGCTCCATATGCACCGATTGATCGGCTGGCGGATTAAAGGGATGATCCAGATAGATATGGCCTTTGGTGCCAAAAATTTTCACATATTGGTGAAAAGGACTTCGCATACTGCAACTGAACACCGATGTGCCTTTGGAAAAAGTTAATACCCCGGACGCAATGTAGTCTACTCCGGAAGAGGGGTCGTTAAAAAGAGATCCGGAAACAGATTTGGGTTCTTCACCAAAAACCATGCGTGCACAAGAGACACAGTAACATCCGATATCCAGAAGTCCACCGCCACCCTGAGAAGCATACTTGTTCCGGATATCCTTCGGATCATCATTAAAAAAAGAAAAAAATGCGTGGAGCATGATGGGCTGACCTATGTGTCCATCCTCAATACATTTTCTTACATCTATCCATCTTGGGTGGAAGCGATACATAAACGCTTCCATAATATAGACATCCGGATATGCCCGGGAAGCTTCCAGAAGAGAACAGGCATCCCTCGAATCGGTGCCTATCGGTTTTTCACACAATATATGCTTCCCTTTTTCCATGGCACGAAGGCTCCAGGGAACATGCAGGTGATTGGGAAGCGGATTGTAGATGGCATCGATTTCAGGAGAACCGAGAAGAGCTTCATAGGAACCGTACCATGCGGGAATACCAGCTTCTTTGGCCACCGCCCGGGCCTGGTCAATGTTTCTTGATGCAATGGCCGTAACCTCGGCATATCGACTTTGCTGAATGGCCGGGATTACATGTTCACGGGCAATTTTGGCGGTGCTGAGTATGCCAAAACGAAGCTTTTTATTCATGGGATTTGGTTTTATCAAAGGAACTAATAAGAGGAAAGAAGAAAGGGTAGACAGAGCCCTGGATTCGGCAAATCCTTTTTATTTCCAGAGAGTTTTAGTATCATGGGTATCGGTTTATCCGGGTAGTATACAGGGATATTTTAAAACGATAAAGCGAACATCATAAATGATAAATGAAGATTCGCCTTCTGCCTTGCCATTTGGAAGATCATCTTCTCACGGGCGGTTGTTATTCCTTCTGCTTTGATAGTATTTAACAAAAACAAGATGCCGTTAGTACCGATCGGCCTTGGTTAAAATAAAGAAACGACTATGAAAACCATACCTGCAAAACTCATTATGTTCACGGTGTCATGGATGATGATAGGTGCCGGATGCAATGCATACGAACAGGCTCCTGAAAGTGCACAGGAACCCGATGCCTCTGAGTATGTGACTCCGGAGGGCCCGCAAACAGATGGTTTTCAAATTGAAACAAGGGTACATCCGGAGTACACCAGTTATATCGACCTGGATCCTGAGAAACCGGGCTATGAAGAAGGGGAAAGCGTGACCATTACAGCCCGGGGTGGAGGACGGTTTACGTTTGATTCATGGGTGGAAGGAATCCCGGAGGATGCGCCCAATCCCTTTGATGGATTTACGATTACTTCCGACACGGTGGTAGCGGCTTCCTTTACGGCCGGATATCTTTCTGACCGGCCATTGATTTTTCCCAACAGCCAGATCTACTATGAAGGCCGTCCGCGTGATCTGTATTTTTATATTCATGAAAACCAATATCCCTTCAGAGGCATCCGTAATAATGGGGAGCGGGTAGTTTTCATGACACATTCCATTGAAGAACTTCCGGTGGCAGAAAAACTCCCTGACACCAAAAGAATCACATTGCCTGGTATGCAGGCCAGATTATTGGGGCCCGGAACCCATACCCTGGAGTTTTTGTTTGAGGGCCATGACTCGATAGAGATTGAAGTGGAAATCATTCGAACCAGAAGAGGGGTTAAACGCGACTTTAATATCGCAAGCGTATTTGTGGATCATGGCAATGCTGTATTGTTTGAATTGCCCAACGGTGAATCTTTGCTGATCGATACCGGAACCAGGGAAGCCGCAGAAAAATATTTAATCCCTTTTCTGGCATATCATCTTCCTGAAAACGATGGGCCGCGAAAGCGAATCGACCATGTCTTCATCAGCCACTGGCACTATGATCATTTCGAAGGGTTGGGCGCATTGATGGAGCATTTTGATATAGGAAGCGTGAAGTACAATTTAGCTGCGCCACCGAACTATTATGGGAACTACGACGGCTGGGATGATCCGGATGATCCCTACGGGTTTGGAGTGGATGGAGAAGGAAATCCAACCGGGTTTGAGCCTCAGCATTACGACGGTTTTTTTGTGGGGAATGAATTTGATATAGGGGGAGTGGAATTTACGGTACTCAATGCCGCCGATTACCAGGGATTGGAAGCCTATCAGTTTGCCGATCAGGTGCACCGTAACGAACGTTCCCTGGTGCTGAGAATGGAATACAACGGATTTGTATATACCTACGGAGGGGATGTCTATCAGAGAGGACAGCAGGCCATGCTGGATCATTTTGGACCGGAAAAAATTCGAAGTCATGTGTATCAGGCCAATCACCACTTTCATGGAGGGGTTATGAAAGAGCATTTACTGGCACTGGATCCGGTCTTGTTTATGGTTTCAGCAAATGATGCGGTATATGACAGGGACGCCTATGCAAGGGTGGTACTGAATGAAGTGATTCCGCAACTTAAAGCAGAAGGCCGACGGTATAAAGACAATCTGCTTACCTACGAAGTCGGTCATACCATAGTTCGGGTGGATGGTTCAGAAGACTGGTCCAGGGACGACACCAGAGTCGTTTACGACACCTGGTTCGTGAATTCAGGGTATTACAGAGAATACAGGATTCCATATCTGTTTCGTGGTGCGTCTTATTGACGGACATACGATGGATTCTGAGGGTCGCAGACTCTGAAAAGCAGGCGTTTTTAGTTTTATTTGTATAGAGGCTGAAAAAGGGGAGTAACTACCTGACCTAATGTCTTATAACAGAAGATATTTTAAAAAAAGACGGCTTCAGGTGTCCTGAATAAAAGAATCTGATTTGTTATTATTCATTCAAATTGATTAAATTTAAGGCTTCATTTGCTGATACAGGGAAATATACCGGAGCATTAAACCGGTCTGACAATTAAAGATGACAGGCATAACTGCATGCCTGCTGCCGAAAAGTATATCTGTCTTCTTGTGTGACGGCAATAAGGATAAACCACATAAATTTTTGTACAGGACATGGCTATATCTATTGATAAAAAAACCTCTTTTGAAGAAAAATTAAAAGAGCTGGAGAAACAATACGAAGTACTGGTTACGCGAAAAAATGAAAAAATGAATTCCTATAATGGGATCTATGAACGCTATACATATCCGGTTCTAACGGCAGAACATACTCCGCTTTACTGGAAATACGATCTTAACCCAAAGACCAATCCTCATTTGATGGAACGTCTTGGAGTGAATGCGGTATGCAATGCCGGTGCCATTAAATGGAAAGGAAAGTATGTATTGGCTGTTCGTATGGAAGGAAACGACCGGAAATCTATTTTTGCAATGGCAGAAAGTCCAAACGGCATCGACAACTTCAGGTATTGGGATTATCCGGCTCTTATTCCGGAAGCAGACCTTCCGGATACGAACACGTATGATATGAGGTTGGTTGAGCACGAGGATGGATGGATATACGGAATTTTCTGCACAGAACGAAAAGATCCGGAAGCCCCTGAGCACGATATGTCCGCAGCGGTGGCTCAGGCGGGCATTGCACGTACCAAAGATCTGGTGAACTGGGAGCGTCTTCCGGACTTAAAAACTCGTTCAAAGCAGCAACGAAATGTGGTATTGCATCCGGAGTTTGTGGACGGCAAGTATGCGTTTTATACTCGTCCACAGGATGGATTCATTGATACCGGATCCGGAAGCGGAATCGGATGGGCACTGTGTGACAGCATGGAGGATCCGATAGTCGGTGAAGAAAAAATAATCAATCACCGGGCATATCATACCATCAAAGAAGTCAAAAATGGCCAGGGGCCGGCTCCTATAAAAACAAAAGAAGGGTGGATCCATATGGCGCACGGAGTCCGGGGAACGGCAGCCGGCCTGCGTTATGTGCTCTATGTTTTTGTTACGGCACTTGACGACCCTTCCATGGTAATTCATGAGCCGGGGGGATACTTTATTGCACCACAGGGAGAAGAATATGTCGGCGATGTTTTAAATGTAACCTTTACCAACGGGTGGATCAAAGACGATGACGGAACGGTCTACTTATACTATGCCTCCTCAGATACCCGGATGCATGTCGCGACTACCCATGTGGACCTGTTGCTGGATTATGCTAAAAACACTCCGCCGGATGCGATGCGGTCACATGCATGTACCGTACAACGCTCGGAGTTTATAAAAAAGAACCTGGAGTATCTGCGATAGATATTTTTTCTAAATGAATCTTACGGCCGGCTGAAATCACCGGCCTTTTTTTATCTTTTTTCTGATGGTTTTATAAAATATAGAACGGGTGAGATTCACTAAAATCTAATGGTCAGCTCTACAGAGGCCAGCACAGGCAACCGGTAAAATGCCAGAGTAATAAAAAGAGGCTGTAAATAATAAAGCCTCCACATCGAGAGATGTGGAGGCCAGGTCACATAATACGGCCATGTATACGTATGGCACTTTACACAACCGGGAAAGGGGAAGTAACCGGTTGTATATGATTATGTGTTTTTCTGTAGTATGTAAGCGTTATACGAAGGCTTTTTGAAAAGGTTTCACTTTTTTTTAAAAAAAAGTGAAAAAAGATAGTCGTTTGTAAAACAAGGATAATTATAAGAACCAATGCCGGGATACATTAGTCTGTGACCGAAAGGAGGCTGAAAATACTACGATAAACAAGGCCGCTTTTTCTTTCTTATGAAGCTGAACCGTTCTCTGGCACGGATTTACTCCCCTGTCTGCCAATGCAAAACAAAATTTGCTCAAAATGCATTTTCACGGTTGCAAACTCCTCAGGATGTATGTATAATGTCCTAAAGATGAAAGTAAGCGCTTTTTCGCTTGACCTTTGATTATCATTTTTTAAATTTCTCTCATTGATGATATTGATACATGTCCGGAACAGGGCATTAACCGGAATTGCAGTTACAGGGAATAACGGTTGCGAAATAAAATGAACAGCAGGGACTTACGGAAGAAAAACAAACTTTTTTTCTTATGCATGCTTTACGTACATTTTTTGCAAGTTTATTAGGCATGTTTACAATAAACTCCCGCCTAACGCCAGGTGAATAAAAAGGACGTGCTTGCTTTGATTTTTGGGATATTGTTAAAAGTTCAGTAGAAAAGGAAACTCCTAATTAAGTAATAGAATCATGAAACAAACACTACTATCGCTGGTAGCGCTTTTATTTGTAACCTCGCTTACTATGGCGCAGCCACGGGAAAACATATACGGTCATATATATGATGCGACTTCCGGCGAAGCGTTGCTGGGAGCCAATGTTATTATACAGGGCACAAATATAGGTGCTTCAACCGGGCTCGACGGTGAATTTGTTATCCGTAATGCCCCGGTGGGTGAACACACACTCGTGGTAACGTATATCGGATATGTTCGTTCGAACATTGATGTAGAAGTTATCGAGGGTCAAAGAAACGAAATCGAGATTCAGTTACCCAGAGAAGGTCTCGTGGGTGATGAAGTGGTGATCTCGGTGCAGGCGCTGGGACAGGCTCAGGCGATTAACCGTCAGCTTTCCAGCCGGACCATCTCCAATATGGTTTCTTCAGAACGAATTCGGGAAGTACCCGATGTGAACGCCGCCGAATCTCTTGGCCGTTTGCCGGGTGTTTCGATTCAGCGTTCAGGAGGGGAGGCCAGTAAAATTGCCATTCGTGGACTTTCTCCGAAGTACAATACGATTCTGGTGGGAGGTGTCCGTTTGCCGGCCACTGATCGCGGTGACCGTAGTGTGGATCTCTCTATGATTTCTCCGAATATGCTGCATGGGATTGAAATGACCAAGGCAATTACCCCGAATCAGGATGCCGATGCGATTGGCGGTACCGTAGATTTGCAGTTAAGAAGAGCTCCGGAAGAATTTCAGGGTGATTTTACACTGGAAGGAGGATACAATTATCTGCGCGATACCTATAACAACTATAAATTTACCGGTTCTTTAAGCGATCGTTTCCTTGATAACCGTTTTGGTGCTATTGTAAACTTTAATTTTGAGTCCAGAGACCGTAGTACAGATACATACGATGCTTCTTATACGCGAAGAAGAATGACAGATGCTGGTGAAGTTTATCATATTCTTGAAACTAACAGCATTAATTTGCGGGATAGTGAACAACGAAGAGACCGTCGGGGTGGAAGTTTATTCCTCGATTATCGGCTTCCGGAAGGTAGTATAGCGTTTAATACATTTTACAGTCTTCGTTTGAATGATCAGATAAATCGAAATAATTATTACGGCTATCCCAATGAAATTAATTATGATTTTTCTCTTAATGAAAATGAGCTGACGGTATGGTCCAATATGCTGGCGTTTGAATATGACTTTAATACATTCAGTGTCAATGCTACCGGTTCTTTTAGTCAGGCAAGAAACTATGACCCGGAACAGGTTAGAATGGAATTTATTTCTACGGGTGCCGTGTTGGACAGGGATTTATTAGACAGGCAAGATCCTAATACTCTTCCTTTGGCAATGACCACAAGTATTGATGATGTATATGTGTATGATTTGCTAGAGTCTACCAGAGAAACACAAGAGGATAATTGGAGTTTTAAAACAGACATCAGTGTTCCTTTCCGTTATGGCATGTTTTCAGGATCTTTTGACTTTGGTGGTAAATTTACCCACCTCTCCAGAGACAATGTTGAATCCGGAAGAGGAATGCATACTCAACGAAGGCTTTATTATGGTGGAGGGGGTGAATATAGAAGATATCTTCTGAACAATATGGAAGGCTGGTCACCAGATCCAAATGCTTCTATGGTAAGCCGCTTGCCTCTTTCTGATATATATGATGAGTCCTATTCAAGAAGCAATTTCCTTCCAGGTGTTTCCGGTGACTGGCCCGTTGGACTTTATCCGATTCCTGACAGGGTTCGAGAGGTACATCAGGTATTTTATGATACACTTGAGACATTAGCCAATCAGTCGTTTGTGAATGATTATGATGGAACGGAAACGTTATGGGCTGGATATGCCATGGCGGAGATCAATATTGGAAACTACATTATGTTCTTACCCGGTTTCCGATATGAACATATGGAAACAGACTATTCTGGTTTCTACGTACGAGAGGTTCGAATACCATCAAGGGGAGATCCTATTGAGGCAGGTGCTGCAGTTGAACAACGTGCAGAGCGGACAAATGATTTCTTCCTCCCGATGTGGCATCTTCAAATCAGTCCCACGGATTGGATGGATATAAGATTTGCCAGGACGCATTCCATAACACGTCCGGATTACATGCAATTTTCTCCAAGATTCCGAATTAATTATTATGGAGATCATATCACTGCCGGAAATTCCAACCTTGTTCCTGCAGAAGCGCTGAATCATGATATTTCTCTTTCAATCTATACGAATCGATTGGGATTAATCACCATTTCCGGTTTCCACAAGAAAATTGAGAACCTGATCTGGCATCATTCTTATCCGGATGCGGATCGAATGGATGGAAGCAAAATGGTAGATTTTGATTATAGCTCTGATCACGTTCGCGGAGTTCCAACCATGCATACCTCTTTGAATAATGAAAATGACGCCTTCTTTTATGGAGCGGAAATAGATCTGCAAACCAATTTCTGGTGGCTACCCCGTCCCCTGGATGGCCTGGTGCTGAATGTGAATTACTCCAGAATAAAATCGGAGATGGACTACCCTGTATTTTATACAGAGCGTACGACACCACCAGGATCCATCTTCCCTGTTGCTGTACTGATGGACTCCACAAGAACCGGTCGTTTGCCAGATCAGCCACGAGACATTGCAAATATTCAGGTGGGATATGACTACAAAGGCTTTTCCGGACGGGTTAGTTTCCAGTACATCGGTGAAACCCTCCGTTCGCTTGGCTCTACTCCGGATCACGATCACTTTACGGAAGACTTTTTCCGCATTGATGCAATGGTTCGCCAGAAAATTATAGAAGGGCTTGAGGTCTTTGCGAATGCCAATAACATCAATAATCGTCCGGATAGAAACTTCCAGGCAGTCATAGGGCAGTATCCAACGTATGTGCAAAGCTACGGGGTGACCTTTGACCTTGGCGTACGCTATCAGTTCTGATACTCGATGCAGAAGAATTCGATTTTGAAAAAGCAAAGTAAATGCTTTAACAAAGAAAGATAAGTGTGGTGCCGGAAGGCATGACACTTATCTGTCAATACATAAACACAAAAGAGGAATAAGTAATGAAACAGAAGAAAACGACTATGTTTTTGGCCATGATGCTTACCTTGCTTCTCGGGTGGACATCTGCAGTCAAGGCAGATAATGTGGTAGTTGTAGAGTGGTTTGATGATGGAATTATCATCAATGCTTTATACGATGCTATCAATGCCGATATGGAAGACGGTGAATATGTTGGTCCCGAAGACCGCGTATACCAACTTCAGGCGGGTGGTTTTTACTACAACGAAGCAAGCTTAATAGGTGATTTTCCGCTTAGAATAGTAGGTGAAGAACCCGCAGACGGGGAGCATCCGGCTGTGATTAAAAGTGTCAGAAATGAAGCTGGTGATGCTCCGGGATCTATCATTGTTGCCAACGATGATCTGGAGCTTAGAAATCTTTGGATCGTCGGACGTACCGACTTTGGCGATGAAGAATGGCATGCCATTGATCTTGCCGGTGCAGGTTCTACTATTGTAATCGATAACATCGTTTTTGAATACAACTTTGGTGTAACTTTCCATGCCCTTACAAGAGATATGGACATTTCTATCACCAACTCACACTGGAGAAACGTAATTGACCATTCTCAGTACTGGGCGGGACGTGTACTTCGACTTGAAGCTCCCACCAAAAGGGTAGTTATGGAAAACAATACGTTCCTGAATCTTGGGCACGTTGTACTTCAGGTACAGCATCCGATTACTGACTACTTGTGGTTCAATCACAATACCGTTGTTAACACCGGACGTCAGGTTCTTCAGTACGAGCACGTTCAGATGCAAAATGCATATGTTACCAACAACTTGATGATCAATGGTTTCTGGCATGGAGAAACCGATGAGCATTGGAGTGCAACCCGACTGGGTGAGGAAGACAACCAGTTTAGTACCTGGATCGATGTAGATTATCTGGATCCTGCACTTGGACTCGAATCCAACAGAAGGGTACTTATCTCCAATAACGTTCAGTGGGTACACCCAGACATCTATGCGTACTATGATCAATATCCGGAAGAGATCGGAAGAGCGCCAAGTGCACCACCTGAGGGTCAGGTAAGAGCGGCTGCTTTCCTTAATGAAAGAGCACTCGACGTTATTGCCATGAACGAAGAAATGAAGTGGGAAAACCACCTGAACCTTACAGGTGAAGATCTTGGTCTTCAGTTCCAAAATGACGGCCACTTTGATGATTTGGCTCAAATGATGCTTGACTGGATTATTGCTTTCCGTGCCGGTGAAGAAACTCCTGAGTATAACTGGGAAATGCCGGGCCGTGATACTGATCCCGGAATGCTTTCTCAAACCGTATCGCAAATCTACCCGATTGCTGATAATGCGGAGAACTTCAGCTATACCCACACCGGAGCTCTTACACACGCGATTGGCGACCTTCCTGCCGGTAACCTGAACTGGTTCCCTGCTGAAAAAGCTGACTGGGAGTCCAGAAAAGATGCACTTGCAAACGATATCCTTAGCCGACTGGCTCAGCCGATGGAAATCGAAGTGCTTACCAATCTTGAAGCAGCAGATGCTTCCCTTTCAGGCGATGCCGAATACTCTATTTTTGATGGATTCGGATACGTTTCGTATGGTGCCGGTACCGTTCGTTGGGAATTTGACCTGGAGGATGGCGGACAGTATGATATTGGTCTTCTTATTAAGAAGCCTCAGGCAATGACTGCTCTTAATCTTTTTGTTAACGACGTGGAAATTCATGACCTCAAAGGTTGGGGCGAGTTTGTTTTTGACACCGACGACGGTATTTTTGCCGGGCAGCCTATCGACGAATGGACCTGGGCGCAGTTTGGCCAAGATGGAATCGTTGAAGACGGAGCATTGACCCTGAACGAAGGTAGCAATGAATTCCGTATCGAGACCGGTTGGGCGAACATGGATGTTGCCGCTCTTCGTATTCTTGAGCCGGGAACCGACAACGTTGTTGTTGAGCTTTCAGTAGCCGATGCGGTTGAACTTACACTTGCACCTCAGGGACTTACTGAAAAAGGCGGAGACCCTCATCCATTTGTGCCAAGAGCCTTTGACTACATCGCTATGGCTGATGGTAGTGCTTCCTGGACTGTGGATGCGGAAGCCGAAACGGATGTTCTGATGAACGTATTCTATCAGAGTGACAGCGGCGATCAGTCTGCTGTGATTTCCATCAATGGCGTAGAAGTTGAAACCGCTGTTCTGGAAGCTCCGGATGAAGAAGCTACGTTCTATGCAACTTCTTTCCTGAAGTTAGACGAAGGTGCTAATACCATCGAAATTTCTTCGAACAGTGGCGACCTTAATCTTGACTATGTGCAGGTCATCAGCATTATCTCTGGTCTTCCTTCAAGTGCTGACCAACAAATTGTTGATGGATTCGAATTGCGTCAAAACTATCCGAACCCATTCAACCCGACCACTCAGATCCAGTATACCATTCCTGAATCTGCCAACGTGCGCATGGAAGTATACAACCTGATTGGCCAGCGTGTAGCTGTTCTTACAGACGGCTTCCAGCACAGTGGAACACATACGCTTCAGTTCGATGGAAGCCACCTCGCATCCGGTGTATATATCTACCGTCTGCAGGCTGGTAACCACGTATCTGTACGTAAGATGACCCTGATTAAATAAATCAGATCTTAAGCGGATAAAGCCGCTTGGATAAAGCTTTAAAAAGCCGGAGGGGAATTTCCCTTCCGGCTTTTTTTGTTTCTGAACTACGGCTCGAAAAGAGAGGCTATTAGAGGCGGGGGATGTACAAACCCTGCGGAATACTTCCGTTGGAACAAGAAGTATCAGACGCTCTGTAAGGTTTAAGCACCATTCAAACAGACTTTTGGAATTTAGAGGACTCCTCAAGAGTCTCTTCCCGGCCTGTCTGATTGATTTGTTTAAAAGGTGACAAATCAAGTGCGCCAGACGATATACTCTGAAATTAAATGAATCCCTGATTCAAAAATGAAATCAAATTTAATGAGCCGTTTGGAGACTATAACAAACCGATAGAATTGCGCCAGAATTAGTAAAAAAACACTTAATTTGATTTACCGGATATGTTGAAAATGGCAACATAGTCTGCGATGGCCGGCTAATGCGCTTCTTACTAGGCAAATCCTTGCTTGATAATATTGGCTATAACTGCCTTTTTACAACTATCTCAATCGTACAATCGGAGAGGGAGGTCATCCTCAAACAGAATAACCGGGTGATTTCTGAATTGAATAAAATCTGATGCGGCAGGATGCCCTTTGTAAGGAACATAAAAATGGTTGGGATGGTCTGTTTTGGCATTAGCATTTCTCCACACCTGAGCATAGGCAATTCTACGGGTAACATCGGTGGCCAGTAATCCGGGAAGATACACTTGTGTATACCAGGTAGAGTCCGGTAACGCATTAAAACCGGATTCGGTAAGTGCGGGGATTTTATTCCGTTCTTCTGCGATACGTACAACCGTTTCTAACTGACGGACAAAGACATCACGTCTTTCTGCACATATAAGGCTTCCGTAGTCATCATATCCCAGTATATCTACATACTTATCGCCCGGATAGCGTTCCAAATAGTCTTCCTCATCAGAAAAACGGTCCGGCGAATACGCATACAGTAAATGGTTTATCTCAAGATGGTCCCGAAGATATTTCACCGTGTATCGATAAAGCCGGTGGAACTCTTCCGGTGAACAAAGCTCACGCCCCCACCAAAACCAGCTTCCATTCATTTCGTGCCAGGGACGAAAAATGACCGGGATCATTTCTCCGTTATCCGATTGAAGCTGCCGGAGAAACTCTCCAACCCGATCCAGCCATTCATTAAACATGCTATGATGTTTACCCCCGGGAAGTATACTGGAAACAGCCGGAGTTGTATCCCAGGCACTTCCTCCGGAAACAGGATTATCTGCATGCCAGCTGATGGTAATGACCCCACCGCGTTCATAGCCTTCTTTAATCCATCCAATCATTTCCGAGAAACGAACGCCGTCAAGATTAACTTCATTTCCATGCTCAATGTGACCGATTTCCCACCCATATACGGCCGGATGTGATCCGGCCACATCCATGGCATCCGATCTGCCGGGTTCGCGTTTCCAGTGTACACCATAAGCCAGTGCGTCTTGTGCGCCAAACAAGATGTATTCGAGCCTCATTTGATTTAAATTATTAAATAAGGCTCGTGTTTCAGCCGTGGCGTTCTCATCCACAAGCATCGATGTGGTCGTAGAGTCAACGTCCGGTTGACAGGAGAGAGTGATAAATGAAATATAGAGTAACCCTGCAAAGAACGGTTTCATCTTTTTTAGCATACAACCCCTGAAGCGTCTGTATTCGTTTATATCTTGTATTCGATTAAATATTGCATATGCAATGTCCCTGGTTCAAATATCTCTAAGAAAGTCGAACTGCGCTGTCAAAAAATGTAATAAGAAAGCCTCTTCTTGTAATAACTTCATAGCAGGAAAGAGCAAAAAATGGGGTGTTCTTTTGGATTTCGGTAAAAAAGCGTAACAGACCGAAGTTCTTTTTTTATTTAATTCGTTTTTAGGTATTTTTGGTCAAATTATTTGATTAATTAACAGCAGCCATTAAAGGCCTCTATCGCCGATACCGGATACAGGGACTGAAAAAAACGGTATGAGCAATAGTAAATGGCTTAGTGGACGTGCTTCTATATAGCACATTGAATTATTTAACACAGGATGGCGATTCTCAGAAACCGTCCGGTGTTTTACAGGGAAAAAAGACAACATGATAAAAATAAATAATACCCTGCAAGTACTTGCAGAAGAGCTCGAAGCAGAAGTTAAAGATTCCATTTTGCCGTATTGGATATCGAAAACCATGGACAAAACACATGGTGGTTTTGTCGCTTCACTGGATAATGAAGGAAGGCCTGTTTCTGACGTTAAGTCTGGAATACTGAACACAAGACTTCTTTGGACCTTTTCAGCGGCCTACCGGATACTGGGAGACCCACGTTTTCTTGAAATGGCGGACTATGCCATGGATACACTGAAAACATCTTTTATAGATCCGGAATTTGAGGGAGTCTATTGGTCTCTGTCTGAAAGCGGGCGTGTATACGATGACAAAAAGCATATCTATACCCAGGCCTTTGGAATCTATGGGCTTTCAGAGTACCACCAGGCATCCGGAAATACGGAAGCACGGAAGCTGGCGGTGGACTTGTTTAAAAAAATGGATAACCTGGCCTGGAAAGGACCGGATTCAGGATATCATGAAGCGTATTCAAGGGATTGGAAGCCACTGGAGGATGCTCGTTTGGGATCCAACGATATAGAAGCCGAGCGGACATTCAATACCCACCTGCACCTGGTAGAAGCCTATACCTGTTTATACCGGTCATGGCCGGATGAAGTGCTTTTACAACGCTTGAAAGACCTGGTAATGATACATTTTGATTACATGTATGATGCTGAACAAAAGCACATACTTTCCTACTTTGATTCCGGTCTCCATGCGGTATCTCCCGTTTACTCCTATGGACACGATATTGAAGCCGCATGGCTTTTGTACGATGCCGCACTTGAAATACAGGACGAAGAGTTACTGAAGCAGTGCAAACAGCTGGTGCTGGAGATTGCACATCAAACTACACGGGAAGGAGTTGACCCGGTTAACAGCGGCGTTTTTAACCTGGGAGAAAAGGGCCGGCCGTGCGATCGTAACAAGCAGTGGTGGGCACAGGCGGAAGCATTGTCCGGTTACTTATATGCCTACCAATTGAGTGGAGATATCGGATACCTGGAAACAGCTTCCAATATATGGACGTTCACAAAGAATCATGTCATTGACCCGGTTCACGGTGAATGGTTTTATCTGGTGGATGAAAAAGGAACCCCTTTTATGGATGATGGCAAAGTGGGGCCCTGGAAATGTCCCTACCATACATCACGTGCAGCACTGATGTTTGCTGCGGTTGGAAAAGAACTGTCCGGAAGCACCCCTTTCTCCATCCTGAATCACTAAAAGCCGGGACCGTTCATGAGTCCGTCATCCTCCATGGTTCTTCTTTTTCTTATGCAGGAACTTACCGTCGCATGTATAGCAGATTCGAATAAAGGTCCGAATAAAGTTTCTGTTTCGGATATGCAAGTGCATTTGTAAACAAGTTTATCAGGGCTTTTTTATGCGCAAAATTTGTATTCAGATATGTATATTGGGTCTGAGACAGGTGTACGGGTGATAATACCACATGCTGTAAAAATGAAGAATGAAACCCGGAAAGCACCGGTAAATGAAGACTAAAACACAGGGACCATGTTTATGATACAGCGAAAGGCAACGATACGGGCCTTTACAGGACTCCTCTTATGTATGGCCTGGCTGATTACGGATGCACAGGCTCAGCAACCCATTAAATTAAATCAGGTTGGATTTCATCCGGAATCAGAAAAAATTGCCATTATACCTGTAAACGGACAACTTTCTGTTCAGGATTTTCACATCATTCATACACAAAGTGGTGAAACGGTTTTTACAGGACAGCTTACGAGTCCCAGAACCTGGTCGCCCTCGGGAGAATCTGTTGTTATCGCAGACTTTAGCGCGTTCAATGAAACGGGAACCTACCGGATAGAACATGCAGATGCCGGAAGTTCTTATCCGTTTGAAATTCGTGAAAAAGCATGGGAGCGGCTGACCAAAGGCGCATTGAAAGCCTATTATTTTAATCGGGCTTCTATGGAATTGAAAACAGCCTATGCTGGGCCGTTTGCCCGTCAGATGGGCCATCCGGATGATGCGGCTATGATTCATGCTTCTGCAGCGACCGAAATGCGTCCCACGGGCTATGTGTTTGATTCGTCCAAAGGATGGTATGATGCAGGGGACTACAACAAATATGTGGTAAACTCGGGAATAAGTACCTATACCTTACTCGTAGCTTATGAACACTTTCCAAACTACTTTTCGGATCTGGATGTGCACATCCCCGAAAGCGGCGGCCGGGTTCCTGATATTTTGGCGGAAGTACGATGGAATCTGGACTGGATGCTTACGATGCAAGATCCTCATGATGGGGGGGTCTATCATAAACTGACATCTCCGTCCTTTATCGGAACGGTATTGCCACACCAGGATCAGACGGATCGGTATGCCGTCCAAAAAAGTACAGCGGCAGCGCTGAACTTTGCTGCTGTAATGGCGGTTGCTTCCAGAATATACCAATATTATGACCCTGATTTTGCTGCCAGGGCATTGGAAGCCGCAGAGTATGCCTGGCAATGGGCCGAAGAAAATCCACGAAGGTATTATGATCAAGCGGCGATGAATGAGCAGTTCAATCCAAACATTGTGACCGGAGAATATGGAGATCGCTCACTGGCCGATGAGTTTGACTGGGCGGCAGCCGAATTATATATATCTACGCTCAACGATGACTACTGGCATGCCCGTAATTTTCAGGGGACTTCCGGATTTGGTCCACCGTCATGGCAGGATGTCCGGGCTTTGGCTTGGATCTCTCTGGCAAATCACAGAAACAACCTCACCAGTGCTGCCAATCCAACGATGATTGAAAACCTGGTCATTCAACAGGCCAATAGTTTACGGAACGGATATCAAAATTCGGCCTATCGGGTCAGTATGGGAATGCAAAACTGGCATTTTCTGTGGGGTAGCAATGGGCTGGCATTGAACCAGTCGATGATACTGCTGCAGGGATACCGGATGACCGGCGATGAATCGTATTTAAATGCGGCACAGTCAAACCTGGATTATGTGCTCGGAAGAAATGCGACAGGCTATTCTTTTGTGACGGGTTTCGGATCCTTTACACCGCAGGAAATTCATCACAGAATATCAGCAGCCATGCCGGCAGGTCCCATACCCGGATTGATTGTCGGCGGACCCAACCCAAATGATACCTATGATTGCGGTGCAAGCTTCTACCCGTCAGAAATGCCGGCTAAAGCCTATCTGGATGACTGGTGCAGTTATTCAACGAACGAAGTGGCTATCAACTGGAACGCCCCTCTGGTTTATGTAGCCGGAGCTCTTGAGTCTATTATGAGCGAATCCGAAAATCAGGTCAGAGCAGGTCTGTCTTCCCGGCTAACTCGATTGGTGCCGGGAATGGAAACGACACTTTCATGGGCTGTCACAGGGGATGCCGAGGCTACTCTTAATGGCCAGGCGGTATCCGGAAGGGGAACTATGACCGTTTCTCCACAGGATACTACCGAGTATGTACTGATCGCGGCCGGGGCCGACGGACAAAGAGATACCAGTCGTGTTTGGATTCATGTACTGGCTCCGGAAGAGTATAATCATGCACTGAACAGCAAGGTAACCGCATCTTCGGTACGATCGGCAATATACCCGGCACAACATGTCGTGGACTGGAATGAAACAACGTTCTGGAAAAGCCAGAGTGGGTCGGAGGAATGGATTTATATAGCTCTGGATCAGTTGTATGATGTGTCCGGGATAACAGTAGAATGGGGGGACAGGTACGCTGAAGAGTTTACTGTTGAAACCTCCATAGATGCTTTTAGCTGGGAAACGGTTTTTTCTGAAACTGCAGGCTCAGGAGGCAGAACCGTCGTATTAGAGGATGATATGCAGGCACGGTATGTAAGGCTGAACATTCACAGCAGCATGGCTGATTATGTTGCCGTTTCGGGAATCGAAGTAAGAGGAGCCGTTTCTGAGGAACAACCTTCCCAAATTTCCCTTCAGCGACCCCAAATGGAAGCCGGCTTTGAACAAGGAGAATCCTTTATCTTGCAGGCCGATGTCCGGGATGGAACTTTAAGCCCTGAGTCGGTACGATTTCTTATGAATGGCAATGAAATAGCTGTTTTAGATGAAGCCCCTTACAGAGTGCAGCTTTCTGTGGACAGTACGGGTACCTATGAAGTCCGGGCTGTTGTATCGGACTCCATGTTTGAAATCGTATCAGAATCCCGGATCATACACATTACTCCGGCTATAGAAACCGACTGGTACGATGTAGCAGATGCCGTCATCTTTGGTGAAGGAACTCTTATGTCCGATCCTTATGCCTATGAAGGTACTTTTGTTGATGCCCGGCCGGACGATATCATTTCCTGGGATCAGGTAACCAACGGGATCCGCGGGATGTACGACTACAGAATCGGATACAGGCTTCAGAGCAGTGAACCGGTAACAGTCACCCTTTTCAGATCCCCCAACCAGGAGTTTGAGTTTACACTAGATGGGGAACCCGGTTTATGGAAGCATAAGGAGATTCATCGGAGAATTACACCGGCAGGTACACTTCACTTTGAAATCAGAGTGCACGACAAACCGGTGGATATCGCCTATTTTGCATTACGTGGAGAAGGAGCAACCGTAACGTCTTCGGAACAGGACAGGGAACTTGCTGCGGAAGCACAACTCCATCAAAACTACCCGAATCCTTTTAACCCGACAACTTCTATATCCTATTATTTGCCGGAAAGCCAGCATGTTACGATTAAAGTATATAATCTGATCGGACAGGAAGTGGCTTTGTTGACAGATCGGTTTCATAACGCCGGAACACATACCGTCTCTTTTGATGCGAGTAACCTGGCTTCGGGTTTGTATATGTATCGAATGCAGGCCGGGGAGATGGTTCAAACCCGTAAAATGATGCTGGTGAAATAAAAAAAGTTATAGAATATTTTTTTGAAAGTAAGTTATGGATGCCCAAAAACATACGCTGAGATTCAACGAGAAAGTAGCCTACGGACTGGGTGACGCGGCATGTTCCATGTACTGGAAAATATTTACCATGTACCTGGTCTATTTTTATACCGATGTGTTTGGTATCACGGCCGCTGCCGCAGGTACACTTCTACTGGTTACCCGGATTTGGGATACGGCCAATGATCCCATTATGGGAGTTGTAGCGGATCGAACCAATACCCGGTTCGGAAAGTTCAGGCCTTACCTATTATGGTTTGCCATTCCGTTTGCCATTATTGGTGTACTGACGTTTACCACTCCGGATCTCAGTTACACGGGCAAAATCATCTACGCCTACATCACCTATCTTTTGATGATGATGGTATATACCGTAGTTAATGTACCCTACGGCGCGATTCTTGGTGTAATGTCACCAAATCCGGCAGAGCGCACAAAGCTGGGAACCTACCGCTTTTTGTTTGCTTTTGGTGGCAGTATTCTGGTACTGGCCATTGCCGAACCCCTGGTAGGCTTTTTTCAAAGTAATTATTCGGGCGAGAATCCGGAAGCTTTCGGATGGCAGATGGCGATGGTTGTGATCGGTGCCATTGCCGTTGCATTCCTGATGTACACCTTTTTCTTTACCTCAGAGCGGGTAAAACCACCAAAACAGCAAAAAACATCACTAAAGAAGGACCTGCAAGACCTTCTTGAAAATAAGCAATGGTTTTTACTGCTTGGCGCCGGAATTTTTACACTTATTTTTAATGCTGTAAGAGATGGCACCATTATTTATTACTTCCGGTATTATGTGGAAACGGAAGGAGTGATAAATATTGCCTGGCTGGATATGACCTATCCGTTCAGTTCCTTTTTCATGGTCATAGGTCAGGCGGCAAATCTGGGTGGTGTGTTCTTTGCCTCCATATTGGCTTCATTTATCGGTAAACGATATGCTTATATTCTGGCTATGGTTGTTGCAGCCATCGTCAGCATGTTCTTTTTCTTTATTGGCCCGGAGCAGATATGGATGATGTT
>JASCXY010000410.1 GCA_030012235.1 Balneolaceae bacterium ANBcel3
GTATAGGTTTTGATGGAGGCAGCAATACGCTCAATTTCTTTCCGGGTGGATAAAATCCAGGAGCTTTCTTCTGAATTCCCGAAGCAGCTCCTCGTGTCCCTCAACACGGGCAAGATTGGTCCACTCGAAAGGATCGTTTTCATGATCATACAGCTCTTGTTCACCATTGGGCATAAGTGAATAGCGGTATCGTTCGGTTCGTATAGAGTGAAACTGCCTGGCGGGTATTCCGGGCTCATTAAGCTCAAGAAACTCACCGCTCGGCACCGACATCAGGGCAAAGTCAGGCCCTTCCCAGGCATCAAAATCCGGGTTCTCAATAAAGGGAAGCAGGCTGTGCCCTTCAAGCGGCAGTCCGTTACCTGAGGCATTCGGCTCAGCCGGCAGTCCGGCGATATCTATGATGGTTGGATACAGGTCGATCAGGGATACCGGATGGCTGATGCGTGCTCCCGGATGTTCAAGATCCGAAGACCAGACAATAAACGGAATGTGCGAGGACTCCTCCCAGACAGTCATTTTACTTCTGAGGTACTCCTTTTCTCCCAAATGCAGGCCATGGTCGCTTGTGATAATTACCACTGTGTTATCGGCATAGCGGCTTTCCATAATTGACTCCATGATGTCACCTACAACATCATCCACAAAAGTGACACTGGCAAGGTAGGCCTGCACTGTTTTCAGCCACATATCGGGTTTGGGATGATTGATAATTCTCTCGAACGCATTATAGCCGTTGCAGTGTGCCGTCTGACAGGGATTCCAGAGCATATCAGGCACATCATCAAGAACATTCTCTTTAACATTGGGCAGTTTTAGATCTTCC
The DNA here is from genome assembly GCA_030012235.1 of Balneolaceae bacterium ANBcel3. GTDB lineage: Bacteria > Bacteroidota > Rhodothermia > Balneolales > Natronogracilivirgulaceae > JASCXY01. Next base: position 827 of record JASCXY010000410.1, read on the forward strand.
AGGGGATACATGTCAAAGTACTTTTGCGGGGCGTGAAACGGAGTATGGGGCCGGTTCAGCCCGACAAACAGAAAAAACGGGGCCTTATGATCCTGCTCCAGGACGGTCGCCGCATATTTCGCATTCAGTTCATCCGGCATCAGATCCCGGTTGTCATCATCCTCATAATGCCATGGTTCCCCGTACAAAATCCAGCCGTCATAACCGGGGGCTCCGGTTTCCGGGTTGGGGGGATAAGATGGGATATCAGAAAGAGGGCCAAAGCTCTGCCCCCAATGGCCCCGATATTCCGGATGTTCGTTGATATCTACCTCAAGAACATCGGGATGGGGCAGTCCAAGCGCATGATCCCAGTCACCTCTGTCGTAGCTGCCATCCCATGCAAATGGACCAAAACTGGATTCGTATCCGAAATGTCCTATCGGATCGTCTCCACGCCAGACACTCCAGTCCTCATGCCCGTTATGGAACACTTTTCCTGTTCCATATACACTATATCCGTTAT
>JASCXY010000411.1 GCA_030012235.1 Balneolaceae bacterium ANBcel3
ACCTGATAAAAAAGACTTTGGGTCTGTATAACTGGAAAAGAGAGGGATTCAAAAAGGTTTTTTTTAAAAAAGAAAAGAGTCATTACCTTATTAACGTTTACATTGCACGGGCGCATTTAAGAACATTTATTAGTTGCTATCGCATGCCATGCATTGTATGTAGCATGTCATTTATAAAATTGGTTGTCAAAAAAGAAGCCCTGGCCTCTTATCTATGACCTGACTTCGGATCACTTTGGGCGTTGGTATATGTCCGCCGGATCCATACTTTTTCCTCACTGAACAGTACAGATAATATTATTAAGGAGTTTTCTGATATGAATAAAATAGAAAAAGCATTAACACACGGCTTGTTTGTTCATCTTCATCACAACATTGACAAAGTGATTGATTTCAATATGTTTAAAGAACTGAACGAACAAGTTGCAAAGACCTGGCCGGGTGCTCTTCTTGTCGGCCCGGATGCAAACGACGATGCCGCCGTTTTCAGGATGCCTGGTTTAGAAGGACTCTTCATCGGCAAGATGGAAAGCCATTGTTCTCCTTGTGTGCCACGTCCATATGATGCGGCTGCAACCGGTGCCGGTGGTGCTATGCGCGATGTTGTTGCAATGGGCGGGCGTCCGGTTTTTCTGCTGGATTTTATTGGTACAAGGCCGGTAGACCAGAAAGTAATTGTAGGCCCGTGTGGTTTTAAGGGCGAATGTACATGTGGTACTTGTGAAGTTATGACCAGTGGAGAAAGGTTGAACATCATGATCAAGGGTGTCCGCGATATGTGTGAGAAGATGGATGTTTTTGTTGTTGGCGGTGGTTTTTCCAGCTCTTTTTCGGATATAGTTCCGGCAGTAGTGGTTGCCGTTTTTGGTAAACTGGTGACGGATGCTCCGTTGACGAAGCCGGCAAAGAAGGCCGGGCATAAAATTATTTTGATTGGACAGACGAATGTGGATGGCAACGATACGCTCTACCGGGCCGGCCTGGTAGATACACTGCGTCCGGCAGAGGCGCTATTTGAAGAAGAAAAAACAGCAATGGAAGCTGCTTTGGCTGCTTTTGCAACAGGAAAAATTCATGCTTGTTCTGATTTGGGTGCGGCAGGTATTGGTGCGGCTATTTGTGAATCTGCACGATATGGTGGCTTTGGAGCCAAAGTGGATCTGACCCATGTTCCTGTGAAAGATAAAAACATGTCGGCCGAAGAAATCCTTATCTGTGAAACACAGGCGCGTTATCTCGTCCAGGTAGATGCCGCGGATGCGGATGCCGTTGTGGATGCGATAAAAAAAGTTACGGATAACGTAACCATCATCGGTGAAATAACAGATGA
>JASCXY010000412.1 GCA_030012235.1 Balneolaceae bacterium ANBcel3
GGAAAGTACAATAATCAGCAGGAAAACGAACGTGAACGCTGCATAACTTCTGCTCATCTAAACACCTCTCAGTAAATAAGTTAAAAAAACATCCCTCCTGCCCTAAACCTATTACGTTTTGTAAATAGTTGCAAACAGAATCCCACTATCTGTGTGGTGGATTTCTCCACTGGACCCTGGCACTCAGTCGCACCGAGTCGCCTGTTGTTAATCTTGCATCGTTTATGATTCCACGTTCCGCGAATGCACGAAGCTCACAACGAGCGAATGCCATTCCAAACGAAGCAAAGAGTATGATGCAACTTGCTGCAGTCCTTTTCTTTCTTCCTTCTGCAATCAATACCAATCCAGATCGAAATTTGAGAACTCGATTTTTCCATCATCTCTAAGAATAAAGCTGGTGAACGAAGCGGCACGATCAGAAAGCGATATAAGGATATGATCCTCTCTTTCAAAGATATCGCAAAAATTCCAGCCGTATCTGGCATAGTACTTCTCGCCGTGATGTAATATCAGATAGGTTTTTTGATAGACTTTATCCACAAGCCCATGATCCACGCGTTCACCATCCATGTAAATAAAGATATCATCGGGCAAGATCATCCCATACCTGAAGAAGGAAGTGTTATAAGAACTTTCAATTCTTCCCTCGATATGTGAATACCTGGAATATGCTTTTATATCGATGCCATTTCTATCAAAACGAAAAGCCTCTGCTGCAATATATCCACCCCAAACATACCCTGATGCATCTCCATATTGAATGTTATACCAATAATGTGTTTTGTTTTCTATCGCTTGTTCTGTTCCTGTACTCTCAATAATTATAATCTCTGAGTCCACTTCCAGTTGTTCGGTTACCGTACTGCTCAAACAGGGCTCCGAATGAATACTGGCAGAAGAGTCTAAAATACGGTACGTTCCCGGGGTGAATTCATAGGTTTTATGTGGATTTCCGGCATACAAAGCCAGCGAAAACGACATAAAAAGGATGAATAAAACACATTTTTTCATGATTAACCCCATCAAATCCATTCAATGGTATACCCAGTTACGCTCCATATGCAACCAATTTATTTTGAACAGCTTTTGTTTAATAACTCTACCAACATCCATTCTTTGACTGGATGCGCAAAAAATAATACCCATATCCACTTGATAGAGCAAATGTTACGAACAAGACGATGAAATTGCAAGAAAAAAAAGGCTGAATGAGGTTATGAAGATGATCCGATGTGGTCAAGTGAACCTATGTAATCAACATCATCTTGCCGGTGTGCATGAGGCTCCTAACGTTAAAAAAACGCCTGAAAAAAG
>JASCXY010000413.1 GCA_030012235.1 Balneolaceae bacterium ANBcel3
GAATTTGGCCGCGCTTTCATAGACCTGTGCCATGTTACCCGAGGTAGAGGCCACGCTGAGCATGTAACAGGCAAATTTCCCAAAAATAGATTCGTGTTTCCCAAAAACTTCCTGTCCTTCTTTTCCGTCGCGCAGATCCTTCTGAATTTCTTTAATTACTTCCCTCATACGGGGATTGGCCGTATCTTCGTGCAAGAGTGTGAGGATCTGGTCGTACGGCAGGCGCTGCTTTAATAAATCGGAGGAGAGACGTACAAATGAAACGACCTCATTTTGAGCCACCCCCCCTTTTAAGTTCAGCCACTTCTTATTGATTTTATCGACCTTGTAGCCCAATTTAACGAGCGCGCGTTCCAGCTCTTCCCTGGAATAGGCTTCCATCTCTCCCTGAACCGAGGCTTTACCGTCTCTTCGTACCTTGTAAGTAAAGAGGGTCTTCTCGTCCAGGCTACGCAAAGTCAATCCACGGGCTTTCACCAGTTTATTCACTTTTTCTCTGGCCACCTTGCGGTTAGGCGCGTCAAATTCGCTTTGAACCAGCTTCCCCTGGGCATTTGCCCCTTGAAAACGAAACTCGGGCATAATCGTACACAAATATTAAAATAAATACAGATAACCGGATAGATGCTTGCTGCTTTCGCTAAGTTCTCTCCAAAGCCCCACCGGCGCTTCATCTACAGAATACAAAAAAACACGTAAAAAGAAAGGCTCGATTCTCAAAAGTAATACTAAACGTTAAAAATCCAGCCTGATGCTTCTCTGAATAAAAACGGCAGAAAGACTCTGAAAGAGTCTTTCTGCCTTGTATTTGTTCGATCCAACCAACAGACTAAGAACCGCCTGATGACCGAATATCGTTGGTATCATAGCTAACTTTATATTGAATCAGCTATAATGACCAATTTGAATCAATTACCTTAATCAAACATCATCACATGCTGGAGTAGTTCCGGTACCATCACCATATTGAATACCATATACCCAGCCCATTCTTGTATCATCGCCAGTACCGGATTCTGCACGACATACAACCATTGTCATATCATAATTCCAGGTAGTCGGCTCTGCAGAGATACTTAACTCACTCGCTCCGGCAACAGTTAATGTATATACAGCATTTTCATTAGTAACTACATTGTCTTCTATTCCATCAGGAGGAGCAGGAATGTTCAGCAATGGCATAATATTATTAGCACCACCATTGTCTGTATCCTCAAAGTTTCGTCCTACACCACCCAGTGCTACCGGTCGTTGCCAGATGCCCTGAGCGGCCGTGGCAGCTGCCAGCAGATCCTGCTGTACGGCATCTCTGTTC
>JASCXY010000414.1 GCA_030012235.1 Balneolaceae bacterium ANBcel3
TGAACCGTTCCGGGTTTGCTGGAGACTCCAAACTTTGAGAACTTGGAGTTATGAAAAGATCTATACGTTACTCATCAGAGGTCCGGCAACGGGCCGTACGCATGGTGCTTGATCACGAGCACAGTTACTCCTCGCAATGGGCGGCTATTGAATCCATCGCCGAGAAAATTGGCTGCACACCTGAGACGCTTCGTCGCTGGGTGCGTAAGCACGAGCACGATAAGGGCCGCAAGGGCAGTTCGACTTCGGGAGATCCCGACAGGATAAAAAAGCTGGAGCGTGAAAACCGTGAACTTCGCCGGGCCAACGAGATTCTTCGGAAAGCCTCGGCATATTTTGCCCAGGCGGAGCTCGACCGCCCACCAAAATAATGGTAGCATTCATCGACGATTATCGAAACGAATACGGAGTCGAGCCGATCTGCGCGGTACTGCCGATTGCTCCGTCTACCTATTACAGCTGGAAGACACGCCAAGCCAATCCTTCTCTGCGTTCGGCCCGTGCGCTTCGAGACGAGCAGCTTCGCAAGCAGATCCAGCGCGTCTGGGAGACGAATTTCCGGGTGTATGGCGTACGCAAGGTCTGGCACCAGCTCAAACGCGAAGGGTTCATCGTAGCCAAATGCACCGTGCATCGGCTGATGAAAGAGCTTGGGCTACGTGGAGCTGTTCGTGGGCGAGTTGCAAAAACCACGATGCCGGCCGATGTCTCGGAAAGTCCCGGTGACCTGGTTAACAGGGAGTTCACGGCCCAGCAACCTAACCGGCTCTGGGTCTCGGATCTGACCTATGTGGCCACCTGGCGCGGATTCGTCTACGTAGCCTTTGTCATCGATGTCTTCTCGCGGCGAATTGTCGGATGGTATGTATCGAACTCTTTGCGCAGTGATCTGGCTTTGAATGCACTGGAACAGGCCATCTGCGAACGGGACCGGAATAAGAGGCTGATCCATCATAGCGATCGGGGCGTGCAGTACCTGTCCATTCGTTATACGGAGCGATTGGCCGATGTGGGTATTGAACCATCTGTCGGAAGTAAGGGGGATTCCTATGACAATGCCCTGGCTGAATCGGTGATCGGGCTATTCAAGACCGAGGTTATTCGTCGACAGGGTCCGTGGCGTGGTCTTGATGATGTGGAGATTGCTACGCTTCAATGGGTCTGGTGGTTTAATCACCATCGACTTCTGGAATCTATTGGGTATATTCCGCCAGTGGAATACGAACAAGCTTACTACAGTCGCCACGATAATTTAACACTTGAGGCGGCACTCACATAAATCAGTCTCCGGAAAACCCGGAACGGTTCA
>JASCXY010000415.1 GCA_030012235.1 Balneolaceae bacterium ANBcel3
CAATTCAATACGGTTTTCATTTATTTGAACGGCTGAAATTTTAGATCCACAGGGACTAAATGACCCTTCCATTATTCCATATCTGTGATCTGTAAGCTGATAAACACGGTTGTTGTTAGAGTGATATTCATACAAATTCATAGCCCCGTTCATATCCGAGCTGAAAAGAAGGATACGGCCGTTTTTATGCCAGTGAGTATCATAAATAGAACCATCAGACATCATGATATCAGGATTCGATGTATCAAATGTATTCAACTCATCCAGGGAGATAAACCATATACCCTGATGGCCGTTTCGATTAGCCAGCATTGAAAGCTCCGTATCACTTCCAGGCTTCATGAACACCTGAACCAGATACCCTGTTTCCGGGATTAACAGCGTATCAAGAGATGCATCACACACTTTTACCAGAATATTATTTTCTGAATGATTCTGCAGTGCCAGGACACAATCGTCTGAAAAAACGGCCGGTGCATGTATTCTATCCTTATTTCCGAAAAAGCGGTCTGATGAGCGGATGTTAAAATCATGGTCAAACATGACTTTATGAATCCTCATTCTGAAATGATTATGATAATAAAGGTGGCGATGATACCTGGAGTAAAATAAAATCCCGCTTTCGCTATCTGTATCTATAATAAAATCTTCAACCGATGTCGTTTCTATAAAAGGGCTTATGAGGTTCTTATTAACATCAAAAAGGTAAAATCCGGGACGGGTTTGGTATCCAGAAGCATGATAAAGAATCGTATGGTTATTGAGCCAAACAGGGCGGCGATGGATTTCTGAACGATTTTCAAAAACGGGTTCATATATATGTGTCAGAGGATCAAAACGGGAATGATATAGATCTCTTTTGTGTGATGCGTATTGTTGATAGAGAGAACCAGGCCATTTTCCGGTGTGATATCGTAACGCAGCGCCATATCCCAAATAGGGCCATCTTGAAAGAAACTCAATCGTATTTTTCGTGATATCCATTCCATATTCATATTGAAGCCAGTGAATAAATGAATATCCCCCCATATAATGCCGTTCAAATGGATACGTATAACTGGAGCCGGATAATACCTGAGACAGCCGCAAAGGATCCGACGAATTGAAAATGGAAGCATAACGATTCGTGAAGTACGGATGATTCCCTCTTCCACTTTGCGTGTATTGATAATGGGATTCATGAAATACCGCAATACCTTCATGTAAGCCAAGGGGAGCTGTGAAATGCATGCTTCTGGCAACATCGGGTGAAAAAGGCCTGATAAGCCCGCTGATTCCAAAAGTAGGAATGTTATTCAGGTGCAAC
>JASCXY010000416.1 GCA_030012235.1 Balneolaceae bacterium ANBcel3
CTTGCACCTTAATAATATTCCTGCTTTCGGAATCAGTGGCCTTATCAGGCCATTTTCACCCGATGTTGCCAGAAGCATGCATTTCACAGCTCCCCTTGGCTTACATGAAGGTATTGCGGTATTTCATGAATCCCATTATCAATACACGCAAAGTGGAAGAGGAAACCATCCATACTTTACGAATCGTTATGCTTCCATTTTCAATTCGCCGGATCCTTTGCGGCTGTCTCAGATATTATCCGGCTCCAGTTATACGTATCCATTTGACCGGCATTATATGGGTGGATATTCATTTATTCACTGGCTTCAATATGAATATGGAATGGATATCACGAAAAATACGATTGAGTTTCTTTCAAGATGGCCCTATTTGGGATATGGCGCTGCGTTAAGATATCACACCGGACAATGGCCGGGTTCTCTCTATCAACAATACGCATCGCACAAAAGAGATCTATATCATTCCCGTTTTGATCCTCCGACACAAATATATGAACCCGTTTTTGAAAATCGTTCAGAAAACCATCGCCGCCCTGTTTGGCTGAATAACCATACAATTCTTTTTCATGCTTCAGGATATCAGACCCGTCCCGGATTTTACCTTTTTGATGTAAATAAGGATCTCAGAACCCCGTTTGTAGAAACTACATCGGTGGAAGATTTTATTATTGATACAGATAGCGAAAGTAGGATTTTCTTCTATTCCAGGTATCATCGCCACCTTTATTATCATAATCATTTCAGAATGAGGATTCATAAAGTCATGTTTGACCATGATTTTAATATCCACTCATCAGACCGCTTTTTCGGAAATCAGGATAGAATACATGCACCGGCAGTTTTTTCAGATGACTGTGCCCTGGCACTTCAGAATCATTCTGAGAATAATATATTAGTGAAAGTGTGTGACACATCACTTGATACACTACTCATCCCGGAAACAGGGTATCTGGTTCAGGTGCTCATGAAGCCGGGAAACGATGAGGAACTTACAATACTGGCTAATCGAAACGGCAATCAGGGTATATGGTTTATCTCCCTGGATGAGTTGAATACATTTGATTCATCGGATCCTGATATTATGATGTCTGATGGTTCTGTTTATGATATTCACTGGCATAAAAACGGCCGAATCCTTCTTTTCAGTTCGGATATGAACGGTGCTATGAATTTGTATGAATATCATTCTAACAGTAACCGTGTTTATCAGCTTACAGATCACAGATATGGAATAATGGAAGGGTCATTTAGTCCCTGCGGATCTTCTATTTCAGCTGTTCAAATAAATGAAAACCGTATTGAACTA
>JASCXY010000417.1 GCA_030012235.1 Balneolaceae bacterium ANBcel3
TGGGTTGTGGCTCCATAAACACCGGGATCTCATAAACCGGAGTTCCTTCCATAAAAACCTCCACCAGCATTCGTCCCAGCGTATACCCCTGCATAACAGCATCGACAGTAAATCCACCCAAAGCCCCAGCTTCCAGCGGCTGTTCTGAATAACTAAACACGGGATGGTATTCAGCCGCCTGAATGATCTCTGCTGCATAATTCATAATGAGTGCCTGTGATCCCAGAATCACCCCTTGTTGAGGGGAAAGCATACGTACGGCATCCAATGCCTCCTGCAGCGTTTCAAAATAAACGGCTTCTACGTGAATCCCCAGTTCTTCCGCTGCCTGAATGGTTTCCCGGGCATCCACATAGCTGCCGGGATGCCCCTTTTCCACTAATAAAAGATAGGATTGAATGGAAGGCATCACCTGCTGAAAAATTTCAAGCTTGTATTTTGCCGGAATATAAAATGATGCCCCGGTGACAAACTCCGAGAGTTGCTCCACCGTCAATTTATCCCCCAGTACCTCCGGATGGGTCATTGCTCCAAAAAAGGCAGGGATAGAGACGGATCGTTGCATCAACAGCTCAAGCCCATTGCTGCGAAAAACAACCATCCCTTGCTTGGTTTGCTCAAATTCTGTTAAAACGGCATCCAATGAATCCAGGTCCGGAAGATTCCCCCTGATATCCAGGTTAATTGGCACTTCCTGATCGTTCAGTGCATTTTTGAGTCCGCTTAGTACCCTTTCTACCATAAGGGACTCCCCCTGCCAGGCAATTCCGATTTCAACCGGGGGTTCCGAGCCCTCCGAAGGGAGAACAAGTGTAAAAAAGAACAGTACTGTTGCCAATACTCCACAAACACAGCTATAGTATCCTCTCAAGAAGTTGTTTTTCTTATGCATTGAAAGTTGAGCCATAATTTCTCCTTTCTGAGAAATCTCTTTCACACTTATAAGCCGTTGAACCTGCCTGTTTTATAGAACAATTTCTTTACCCTTCTGCTATTCGAACTTTACAAACCGAATTAAACGCTTACCTGTCACAAATGGAATTAGTATAAAAAAAGTTTTTTACCGGACACATAATGAGAGATATACCTCTTTATACAGTATCGGTAGCTCCTTTTTTTTATAAAGCTTGTCCATGTAAAAAACGACGATATAATTACTTTGCTTAAAAAGGGACTACTTTAAATAATAATAAACCCTTTCAATTAATTATTCGCCAATAATTAATTCTAAAATAAAAGAATAACAGACAATATAAAGCCTCTTTCTGAGTATTCAGATAGTTACAGCCACACAATTGTTCGAAAA
>JASCXY010000418.1 GCA_030012235.1 Balneolaceae bacterium ANBcel3
TGGAATTGGTAGCCGTCCAGGTAAATGGCAATCTCTTTAAACGTTCTGAATGATTCCTCATCACGGTCATTAGAAGCTACCGGTTTAAGAATAAAATCCGTTTTTGTAGACCTTGAAACGCCATCTGCCGTCCCCAGCCATACTTGTGGACGAATCCAATAGGTCAGAGATTTACCATTGTTCTGCGGAATGGTGATATAGTAGGTTTGTATGTTGTTGACCAACCGTTTTTCAAATGTCCACTCTTTTTTTGAGCACCATAGCTCAAGAGCTACGATAAACCGTTCTTCAAGTTCACTTTCTTCAATTTGGCCGGATCGAGTTACATCCGACAGTGAGTGATCTAAAGATTTCCAATTCGATGAATGTTTAAGCAATTCTTCAAAAACTTTCTCTGCTCGAGCACGGCTGAGTACTGAGGATATATATTGGTTTCTGTATGAGTACACACAGTGATAACACCCATCTTTTCCTTCATGCTGGCAGCTACAGTTTTTTATCTTGATGTATGCCTTTTTGAGTATCTCGGTAAAATTTCCCTTGTCGTATAGTTTACTGAGATAGCCGGTACCGCCAGGTACACGATCATACAACAGTAGATATTGATCAAATTTTGATGTTGCCTGATTAAACTCCTGATACTCCAAAAAAGATAAGTGCGCCGGATTTCCTTTATAAAACTCTTTCAACCCTAAATCTATACCGGCTTTAAAAATATGTCTGTACTCCTCAGTCGCAAAGGTCTGTATAGGAAGCAGGATTTTCAAAGCCTCAGTCTGCTGCTTTCGATAGAGGTATACTTCTTCAAATACATCATTCGGTTCACCGGAATACATTTTTGATCGATGTTTACAATAGGGGTAGTGAAATTTGTATTTATTCCAATAACTATGATCTTTCTCTAAATCAGGAGTGTTTGTAGAGTAACCGCAATGTTTACAGGTTACAAATCCGTGATGAGGCACTCCGTCAATTTGATTTATATTAATTCGGGTAGCACTTACTGTATCCACTTTACCCAGATTCACCTCTGTCAATTGAACATTTTTCGCCAACTCGATACCAAAAGGAATGTCTACAAGTGCCAGCGAACCCCCGCTTCGATTTTCAAAAGCTGCATGCCGTGAAAGGATATAAAAAACTGAATCCCGTTCATCACTACTGTCATCCAGAGCAGCCTTATCTCTGATGACTTCTGATTTCGCACCTGTCATTTCTGCAAACTGGTGTACATTGGATGCTGCTCCAAATGACTGGTCACCACATTTAGGACATGTTTTGGGATTACCTGAACTCTCA
>JASCXY010000419.1 GCA_030012235.1 Balneolaceae bacterium ANBcel3
ACCAGGCACTGGATGCCTTTTTTCATTAGAAACTCCCGGATCTGTTTTTCCATGGACTTCTTTCTTTCGGCGACAACTCCCGGGTTGGTTAGAATAGATGAAAGCGTCAAAATCCCTCTGTTCAGGGTTAATGCATCTGCAAACTGAACCAGGTGAAATCGTTTGGTGGGTACCCCTGAAAAGACCAAAGGATGCGGACGCCAGGTTTTGGCATCCTCTCGTGCATCTATCCGCATCAGGCCGGTGCGGGTCAATGCCATCCAAATACCCCGGTTTACGTCTCCCCATGCGGTTTTAAGCTCTCTTCGACGCAACCAGATAAAGATAAATGCGACCGAGATGATCGCAACAACAGACGCTGCCGGATTAATAAGAAACATCACCGCAAAACAAGCCCCTGCCCCAAATAAGGAAAAAAACCAGTGTACATTAAACAGGGGCCGAAAGGATGGACTGTTCAGTAATCGTTCGATTCCGGCTGTCAGGTTCAGAACCCCATAGGTCGTAAGGAAAAACATGGTCAGTATCGGTGCAATCAGATTCAGGCTTCCGAACCATACAGCAATTAGTGCAACTCCAAACGTGAGCAACGTGCCTAATCTGGGCAAGTCATCCGGGCCGTCTCCCCTGCCAAGCCAGCGAAGGGACTCGGGGAGAACCCCGTCACGGGCCAGGGCCTGCAATACCCTGGGAGCACCGAGGATACTGCCTGCGGCACTTGAAAGTGTCGCCCCCCATATTCCTATCAAAATAGCATCCCCCCACAATGCCATATCTCTCATGATAAGAGGGTCGCTGATTAATGCCTGGGAATCGGCCCTCATATAAAGAAAGACGGGAATGGTCATATAAATCAGGTAACCTGCAAGTATCGCTGCAAAAGTACCGATTGGAATAGATGATGCCGGGTTTTTCAAATCCCCTGACATATTAACTCCGGCCATGATTCCGGTTACGGCTGGAAAAAAGACTGCAAAGACCACCCAAAAAGATGCCGGAGGTATTTCCGGTGATACTACAGCCTCTGCAGATGCCTCCTGAACCGATCCTCCAAGGAAAAAAGACACCAGCGAAAGCACAATTCCAATCATAATAACATACTGAGCCCGGATGGCTACCCGCGCAGAAATCAATGCCAGGCCTGCGACAAATATCAATGCTGCAATACCAACCATCTGCATACTCAGTGCAGGAAACACATTTACCACACTTTCAGCAAATCCAACGGTGTAAAGTGCGACTGAAAGCGCCTGAGCCAAATAAAGCGGAATACCAACCGCTCCGCCGGATTC
>JASCXY010000042.1 GCA_030012235.1 Balneolaceae bacterium ANBcel3
AAGGGACATCCCGATCATGGCTTCAATCATTTCCCGTTGTCCATCATCCATATCGTCCAGCTCTCCCCGGATCATATCCATCATAGCCTGGGCTTCTGCCATCTCTTCTTCCGAAATAAGACGATCCAGCCCTATGATATCAAGCTCTATCACCATGGGAACCGGGTATCCGGAATAGCTCTCATACTCTAAAAAACGAATGTGTAGTTCCAGTTCATCTTCTCCGGAATTAAATTCGGCATAGAGCAAGACCAACTCATCCCTGTCTATATATAAGGTAAACTCTTCGAAGTCTACATCCTCCTCGTCTTCTGCATCAAAAAAGTCGCTCATGGCATCCAGCTTTTCAATGGCCTCCATATCATCAATGACCACCTTATAAGCTTCCATTCCATGGAAGGTTTCGTACGTTACCGAACGCGCATGACGTACTATTTCGCCATACATCTGGTCAACAACCCCGATTATACTGCCCATATCGTCGCCATATTCATCTTCGGCCGCCTTGAGAAACAATTTGCCGTCCTCTTCTACTTTAACCAGTTTTACCGTTTCACTGAAACCGCTAAGTATTCCACTCACAAAATCATAGGAAAACTCAATCTCATTGATTCCGCTTAGCTGTTCCTGGAAGACTTGGTCCATCCGATCGGCCAGCTCCTCCGGAGAAGGCTGTGCCACTGTGAACGAAACCCCTAATAAAAGAAGGATGAAAACCGATGCTGTATTTTTCGCAGTCATATGCATTATATTTTGTTGAAAATATCAATAATTCCGTGAATGAAAGGCCGGTTATCCACGAGTTTGAAAGCAATGCCCATCCCATTGCTTTTCACGAATTTAGTTAATTTAAGCGGATCAAACAACTACGTCTGAAACATCTTGCAAACATGACGCATGATTTCTTATAGGCCGGCCGATCTCTTATCCGGTGTTTGTACCGTTGTCCATTCACTTTCTGCCTGACTCCGCTTTCCGGTTCCGCCCATGCAAGCATATGGAACGTATGAATTGTATGTACTTAGCTTTTCCAATGTTAAGCAGCACTTAAAAAAATCCGTTGCAAAATAGCCTCAATATCCTTTTTTTGATGTGGACGAATTATTATTACGATGGTTGGAACCGGGAACTGTATTTTATTTTTTTATTCTGCTTCTGTGGTAAGCAGCCTCCGGAACAGCACATACGGGCTGTTTCTCTGACGTCATTTATAATTCACAACATGGGGAGTCGTGTGCGGAGTTTTTCCGGATAACCTCTCTTTTACTACTATTTTCTTACATAACCGAAATACAGAATCATGAGTACAACAGGTAATCACACCATCCGCTTTTTTAAAGGGGAACAAATACCAGTGGAACTTCATAAGGTCCGAATGGTGCAAAAGCTTAATCTTAAGCCCATCGATGAACGTCTGAAGGCCATCGAAGAAGGAGGACATAATACCTTCCTTCTTAAAACCGAGGATATTTTTCTCGACATGCTGACCGACTCCGGCGTGAATGCCATGAGTGATAATCAGGTGTCTTCCATGCTGCGGGCCGATGACGCATATTCGGGATCACAGAGTTTTTACCGAATGGAAGCCGCCCTTCGAGATGTGTTTGGCAAGGAACATATCCTCCCTGCACACCAGGGACGAGCGGCTGAAAACATCATCTCAAAAGTATTTATTAAAGAAGGAGATATCATCCCAACCAATTACCACTTCACAACCACCAAAGCTCACATGGAGTTAAATGGCGGCAAAGTGGTGGAAATTTTCGGCGACGAAGCGCTGGTCATAAAAAGCGACTATCCCTTCAAAGGAAATATCGATGTCAAGAAATTTGAACAACTGATCGAAAAATACGGAGCTGATCGTATTCCGTTCATCCGGCTGGAAGCTTCCACCAACCTGATTGGCGGCCAGCCGTTTTCTATTGCGAACATGCGTGAAGTAAAAAAAGTCGCCGATAAGCATAAGATCATGATCGTTCTGGATGCTTCTCTCATCGGAGAAAATGCATGGTTTATCAAGCAACGAGAAGAAGAGTTTGCGAATCACAGCATACAGGATATCCTTCTTACTATGTGTAAGTTTGCCGACCTCGTCTACTTTTCAAGCCGCAAAGTTACCTCAACGCGGGGGGGCGGCCTCTGTACAGACGACAAAGAAATATACATGAAGCTGAGAGACTTGATCCCTCTCTATGAAGGCTTCCTCACGTATGGCGGTATGTCGGTCCGTGAGATTGAAGCTATGGCCATCGGATTGTATGAAACCACGGACGAAACGGTCATCAGCCAGTCTCCTGCTTTTATTAAATATGCTGTAGATGAACTGGATCAAGCTGGTATTCCTGTGGTAACACCAGCCGGGGCTCTTGGATGCCACGTGGATGCCATGAACTTTCTTTCTCATGTCCCTCAGGAAGAATATCCTGCCGGCGCTCTTGCTTCGGCCTTGTTCATCATTTCCGGTTGCCGGGGAATGGAACGCGGTACCATCTCCAGTGAGCGCGATGAAAAAGGCAATGATATTCTTGCAGATATGGAGTTACTGCGCCTCGCATTCCCGCGCCGCGTATTTACTCTTTCACAAACCAAGTTTGTAATCGACCGGTTGCTGTGGCTCTATGAAAACAGAGAACTGGTAGGTGGCCTTAAGTTTGTTGAAGAACCTCCGGTATTGCGGTTCTTCCTTGGACGCTTGACGGCTACCAGCGACTGGCCGGTAAAACTGGTAGAAAAGTTCAAAGCGGATTTTGGAGATTCATTATAACATCTGAATCCCGTATTTTACCGTATCAAAAGCACCTTTTTCTATGTTTATCTATAGAAAAGGTGCTTTTTTTTTATTGGATCTTAATCACCATGACCCAAACCGCTGATATCATCGTAGTCGGAGCCGGTGCTGCCGGATTGACCGCCTCCATTTTTGCTGCAGAACACAACAAACAGGTGCTTTTGCTGGAACGCAACCCCCAGGCCGGAAGAAAAATTTTAATGTCCGGAGGAACCCGGTGTAACGTACTTCCGGAAGTGGTCACTCCCGATGATTTTACTACCGGTTCGTCAATAAATATCCTCCGCAATATTCTTAAGTCCTGGCCGGTAGACGAATGCAAACACTGGTTCGAGCGTGTGGCAGGCATCCGGCTCAAACTGGAACCGGAAACAAGGAAGTTTTTCCCTGAAAGTAATGCGGCAAAAGACGTACGGGACCAGCTAGTTCGACTGGCCGTTGCCCGGGGTGTAAAAATGGTCTACCAAACCTGCATTCGATCGTTATACTACAAAAATGATTGCTGGAATCTGGCCGATGACCATAACCGATTGCTCACCGCAAAAAAAGTGATTATAGCTACCGGGGGAAAGTCCTATCCAAAAACAGGTACCGATGGAACCGGGTATCGGCTGGCTTCTTCTCTTGGTCATACGGTTCGCCCTCTCTATCCTGCATTGACTCCTCTAATTGGCCCTCATCCAGGCGATGAAAATCTTTCCGGTCTTTCACTTCCTGTGACCATTTCAGCAAACCTGGCCCATGGAAAGAGCAAGAACAAAACGAAGGATTCTTCAAAAGGCTTTTTGTTTACACATAAAGGGTATAGCGGTCCCGCCATACTGGATATTGCACATACTGTTATACCCCACCTTCAGGCAGATTCTGATCATACTCCGACCTTGTATGTAAACTGGGCAAATCAATCCCGTCAATGGTGGGAATCCCTGCTGCATGGAAAAACAACTACAGAGCTGCTGCTTCAAAAACACCTTCCTAAACGACTCGCTCAGGCACTTCTTTCTGAAACGGGTCTTTCAGGGAAAAAAGTTGCCGAGCTGAACAAACAGGAACGGGCTCAGTTTTTAGAGAGCCTCTGCCAGTACACTCTTCAGCCAAAAGGGTATATGGGGTTTGAAAAAGCCGAGGTAACCGGCGGCGGCATCCCCCTGGAGGAAGTCCGCCCGGCATCAATGGAATCCCGTTGTGCATCAGGGTTGCACCTGTGTGGTGAAATGCTGGATGTCTTTGGACGAATAGGCGGATTTAATTTTTATTGGGCCTGGGTAACCGGTCGACTGGCCGGTATGCATACGTAACCCGTGAACACCAAATCAACAGTTCCTTATGGTCTATATTGTAATGGGCGTTTCAGGATGTGGGAAAACCACAATTGGCCGGCGCCTGGCTCAAAGGATGACCCTGCCTTTTTTCGATGCCGATGATTTTCATCCACCAGAGAATATTCAAAAGATGAAATCAGGGGTTCCTCTCACAGACGAGGATCGTACTCCCTGGCTTCAAGCGCTTTCGGATCTGATTTGTGAATGGAATAGAAACAAAGGCGCTGTACTGGCATGCTCTGCTCTTAAACAAACGTACAGGGAACAGTTGTCTTCAAACGGGAAAGAGCCCGTAACATTTATTTTTCTTAAGGGCTCGAAATCACTTATTTTTAAACGGCTTCAGGAACGTGACAAACATTACATGCCCACCGTCCTTCTTGACTCTCAGTTTTCAGATCTTGAAGAACCGCGGGATGCGATCACACTCTCCGTCGACCGGTCCCCTGCTGACCTTGTCGATGAACTATGCCGTCTGATTTCCTTCTGAGTCGGGAAAACCCTGCTTTCCCTAACTAAAAACCGCCCTAACTATGAATTTATCGTCTTTTGGCATCTGTGGCCTTGGTGTAATGGGGCAAAATCTTGCCCTTAATCTTGAAGAAAAGGGAATATCCCTGTCGGTATTTAACCGCAATGCGGAAGGAGAAAGCCACTTACTCCCGGAATTTATGTCCTCGTTCGGAAAGGACAGAGAGATGTATGGTACCGACAACCTTGCTGATTTCATGGCGTCTCTTGAACGTCCCAGAAAAATTCTGATGATGGTTAAAGCCGGAGAGGCTGTGGATCAGGTCATCGATCAGATGCGTCCTTTCCTGGAGCCAGGAGATATTCTGATAGATGGAGGGAACTCACACTTTAAAGACAGCCAGCGAAGAACCGGGAAGCTGGCCTCAGAAGGAGTTCTATTTACAGGTATGGGTGTCTCCGGTGGTGAAGAAGGAGCAAGAAAGGGCCCTTCGCTCATGCCCGGAGGTAACAAAGAGGCATGGAGCATCCTTCAGCCGATTCTTGAGCCTGTTGCAGCACGATCGTACTCGAATACTCCGTGCTGTGGCTGGATAGGAAACGGTGGTGCCGGCCATTTTGTAAAGATGATTCACAATGGCATTGAATATGCCGATATGCAACTTATCTCTGAAGCATATCACCTCATGAAAAACGTTGCCGGACTTTCTCCAATGGAGATGACTGGCTTGATGGATGAATGGAACCGTGGCGCCTTAAATAGCTATCTGCTTGAAATTACTTCCCACATTTTGCGCTTTAAAGACACGGACGGCGAACCTTTGCTGGACAAAATCCTGGATCGTGCAGGTCAAAAGGGAACCGGAGCGTGGACTGCCGTAACGGCTCTGGAAGAAGGGCTTCCTCTTCCGGCCATTACAGAGGCTGTTTTCTCGCGGTACATCTCTTCACAAAAAAAACTCAGGGAGCAGCTTTCGGATATATCAGTCCGGGAGGCCCGGACAACAGACTCCAAACAGCCCCCCAACATTTCTCCTGAAAAGAGAAAACAGTTACTGGATCAACTTCCGGGCGCACTGCTTGCAGCGCGTATGATGTGCTACTCTGAAGGTTTTTTTGCCATCCGGCAAGCAAGTGACACCTATCAATGGGATATTCAACCCTCATTGATAGCCCGGATTTGGCAAGGGGGCTGTATTATCCGCTCAAAACTGCTTTCACTGATTGAGAACGTAGGAGAATCATCCCCAATGCTGCCACATCTTTTGCTCGCACCGGAATACCAGAATCCCATCCTGCAACATACCAGTGAGTGGAAAGGAGTTATCTCTCTCGCTATCCAGCAAGACATACCGGTACCCGTTTTTACTTCAACTTTGCAGGAATTTCAGGCCCTGTCTACCCGAAATCTGCCGGCCAACCTGATTCAGGCTCAGAGAGATTATTTCGGGGCACACACATACGAGCGAACGGACCGTCCGGCCGGTGAATATTTCCACACCCGCTGGAAATAAGTCATACATAAGCCGATATACCCCCAAAAAAAGAGTCTACTCCCATTGTATATTTACCAAAGGGCACTATTTTAACTAAAATAACGGGAGAACCCGTAAACCCAACAGGTAAATTAAAAACGAAATTTGCGCACAACCATGAAAGCATACAAGCCCATTCTTACCCTATTTGTCCTGATTCCTTTTTTCTTTGCATACCTGGTTCA
This sequence comes from Balneolaceae bacterium ANBcel3, assembly GCA_030012235.1. GTDB lineage: Bacteria > Bacteroidota > Rhodothermia > Balneolales > Natronogracilivirgulaceae > JASCXY01. The sequence continues at coordinate 6,302 of JASCXY010000042.1, forward strand.
ATGCGGACCTGCAGCGAACGATTCGGCTGGAAACTCTGCTCAGGATGAAGAAATTACAGATCCTGAGCTTACTGAAATCTGGGACCCTCAGCCACCGGTTGTATCTCCGGTGCCTGTCTCCGGAGAGCCCCCTGAAGACGCTATTATTCTATTTGACGGAACCTCTCTCGATGCATGGGAGTCTGTGGATGGAAGTGCCCCGGAATGGACCCTTGAAAACGGATACATGACCGTACAGCCTGGTACCGGTGACATCAAAACCCGGCAGAATTTTTCAGATGTTCAGCTTCATATCGAATGGAGGGCTCCGGAGGTCATTGTTGGAGAAGGCCAGGGACGAGGGAACAGCGGTGTTTTTCTCCAGGAACGTTATGAAGTCCAGGTGCTGGATAACTGGGAAAATCCCACCTATTCCAATGGTATGGCCGGAAGTATCTACAAACAGCATATTCCACTGGCAAATCCGGCAAAGAGACCCGGAGAATGGCAGACCTATCAGATTTTCTTTAAATCTCCTGTATTCGACAACGAAGGTAATATTGAAACCCCTGCCCGCTTTACTGTTTTATTAAACGGGGTTCTCATACAAAACAATGTTGAAGTTTTTGGAAATACCCGCTATATCGGAGCTCCATCCTATGAAGTGCATGGCCCGGCCGGAATTCGTTTACAGGATCATGGCGACTACGTCAGTTTCAGAAATATCTGGATCCGTGAACTTGATGAGGAGATCCGTTTCAAGGATGGTATCTGGAGATAGTTTTTTTTAGTCTTGAAGCCCTGAGTTCACGCAGATATGAACCATTGGGCTTCAAGGCTTTTTAATCGGACACATTTTCCAATAGTACGGGACTTTCTGGAAGCAAAGCCTCCAACACGGGTCTATTCCATCGGTCAATATGCCAATTATAAAGGCCAAATCCCGAGCCAAAATCGAAGTAGACCCAGGAGATTTCATATTCTTCGGCCTTTGTGCGAACAGTATGTGCCCAGGCACTTCGTGACGTATTGGGAGCGAGAAAAAAAGACCCAAACTCAGTGAGCACCACCCGTCGGTTATTCATACCGGCCCATGTACTAACTTCTTGAAAGAAGTGGTTTATTTCTTCTATCTCAGCCTCGGTTCCTCTCCATTCTGTCCCCAGCCACTCATCAGCCGGAGCCTGAAGCCAGTTTGCGCCCTGATGTGTAAACATAAAAGGCTGATAGTAGTTTATGCCAACCAAAATATGGGCGTCGTTTTGTGGTAATATCAACTCATCAAATATGGCTCTGTTATTTTTATAAACCGGACCGGCGATAAGTATTCGCTGAGGGTTTGCCTCGCGGATTACAGTGATTGCCTCCTTTTGCAGACTATTCCACTTCTCCGAAGACAGTTCACCCGTTGGACGATGGTAAATCTCAAACTGCAACTCATTGGGATAACCTTTAAAACGTTCAGATACCTGATCCCATAATGCCAGAAATCGCTCTTTTTCACGTTGAGGGTGAGTGGATAGTAATGAATACTCAGAAAAAACCAGGATTACATTCATTTCTTTTGAAAGGATGCGATCAACGGCTTCAGCCAACCTTTCCATAAAAGGCTCAGAAATAGAATATGGGGAAGTTTGCTGACTATAAGCACTCCACTGAACCGGAATACGGACGGTTGAAAATCCACTTTCTTTCATCAGGCGAAAATACTCCCTTTCCGGTTCAACTACCCAGTTACCGGTTTTGGGGAAGATAAAGGCATTTCCAAGGCTTATACCTTGATTCATACTCTGATGGATCTCCCGGACGGATTCTTTGTCTGTCTCGGAAACCCGGTCCGATGGTTCATCTCCGCATCCCGCGAGTACGAGTCCCATAAAGAGCACTAAAAGCAGGCCTGAGCGAAATATAATCGATGAGTTACTCAAGTTAAAAAGCATGATCGGACTCTTTTATTGACTTTGTGAAATGAATGATCCCTCTTCCTCACGTAAATAAATCGATAAATAAACCATCGTCTGGTTCAGAAGAACATAACCGATTTCTCCAAAGGTGACTGGCCCTGCAATACTTCCAATACGCCTGCCCTCCAATTCTGAATATAAAAAATTCAAGATACAATTAAATGACAACAAGATACGCTCTGAGGATGCCGGGAGGTTTCGGATAAACTCTGTGGCATAATCATCCAGAAGCTCTGCCTGCCTGTACGTGGCGCCTTTGAATACCGGCGCATAAAACTTTACAACTTTTTCTTTGGGATCTATTGCCTGAAAACTGGCGTTTACCTTGGCTCCGGCTGAATCGGCAATCAAAGGAAGCTTAAAATTCAGCCTTTTTGACTTTAAATAGTCAAGAAAGCATTTTTCTTCTCCGTTTACGAACACTTTTTTTGCATGAAAACCGGTTTCCGGGAACTCCAGTATATCATCCGTGCCCTGTTTAAATATATTCACCATTCCAATATCACACATCATTTCTGGTGGCAACGTTACATGCATCGCCACGCCTTTATCACTGGATATCTCTCCCGTTGGACCATGAACTACTTTTGCGCTTTTCTCTCCAAGATCAAATAAATGCATTCCGGATACCCATCCAATCACGGGACGAAATGCAAAATCGGGATATTCACTGGCATTCAAAGCATAGGAAAGGTGTACCGGCGACATGGAAGGCAGGATCAGACAGGTGAATCCATTTTCAGGTGTGTTTGTATAAACCTTTTTCAGCTCATGTTCATCCACCAGGGTAATATTAAACCCGGTGGTCACTTTTGTTAAGTCTGTTGCAAAAATTTTCTCACGACTTACAACACCACCCTGATCGCTCATAAAATATGGACTGCTGCCTCCGATCCAGTTTCCCCTTGGAAGCTTTTTCAGAAGTTGTTCTTCCGCAGCTATACAGAATACTCGTCCTGCCCGGATAAGATCAGACAACTCTTCCGGACAATAAAGCCTCGAACTCATAAATATATTACCTTTCCCTGTTAATCAACTCTATATCTTTTTTCACAGATGGAAGATCTTTGTTAAGATAATAAAGATCATGCATTTTCCGGGCCAGATGAACCAGGTTCTTCGGTTCTGTTCCATATTGCACCTGAAGCTTACCCAGCAATAGCTTTCCTGCCAGAAACGATAATGAAATAGAAAACTCTTTTTTAATAAGTTTCTTCCAAACCGGGTGAACGGAATCTGTTTCATTCATAATAGTACCCACTTCCGAATTGATCACCGTTTTAATACATTGTCCCGCAAACGACGATCGGTCATAGCAAATGTAATCGGTGGTATGTTATGGTTTCTTTTGCAAGATAACAATAAGAAAAGGCTTTTAACGGATAATAAGACTGCGCCGTTTCTCTGATTCCCCTGAAAAAACACCCATACATCCAAAAAATATCACCGTTTTTCTTGTCACCGTAGTAAAAAACCGCTTACAATGGTACTTTTATAATTAAAATCATGATGGTTTTTGAATGCCATTCTGTTAAATTCAAGGTTAGTTAAATTGATTTTAATTCATGAATTTCGTTGATATGAACTCTTCTGTTAAAGAAATCGCAAAAATGATCGACCATGCGATCCTGCATCCGGCACATACCGATGCCGAACTCCTTTCCGAATGTAAGGTCGCATCTGAATATCAGGCAGCATCCGTTTGTGTTAAGCCCTACGTCGTAGCCCTGGCACATGAAACCCTGGCTGATTCGGGTGTCCTCACCTGCAGTGTCATTGGCTTTCCTGCTGGAAACAGTTCCATCCAGGTTAAAGCATTTGAGACAGAAACCGCTATTAAAGAAGGCGCAACTGAAATCGATATGGTCATTAATATCGGTAAAGCACTTGGTGGTGACTGGGCGTATGTAGAAGAAGAAATTAAGACCCTTACCGATCTTTGCCATACTCACAACGCCATCGTTAAAGTTATTTTCGAGACCGACTACATCACAAATGAAAAGGACAAAATCCGGCTTTGTGAAATCTGCTCGGAGGTTAAAGCGGACTATGTGAAAACTTCTACCGGTTTCGGTTATGTCAAGCAACAGGACGGTTCTATGATGTATCAGGGTGCTACCCTGTCGGATATTATGCTCATGAGGGCCCATTCGGCCCCTGCTGTAAAAGTGAAAGCCTCAGGTGGAATTAAAACACTGGATGACCTTCTGGCTATGAAAGAGGCCGGAGCCGATCGTATCGGAGCCTCGGCTACCCGCTCTATTCTCGAAGAAGCAAAAATACGTTTCTCCTGATTTGGAGAATAGAAAAGGATGGCTCAGCACAAAGTATTCTGAATACCCATCCTGAGTGGACAAAGATAAAAAACCTTAACCGCATAATAATTAAAGCCAGGTTGTAACCCACCTGGACGGGAGTGTATATGAAGCCAATCTATGTAGTTCTAATCTTTTGTTTTATTATATCAGCGTGTGCCAGTGAGTCCGATTCCGTTCCGGAGTTTGATGCCTCGGAAACCAAAGAGTGGATCCATCTTTTTAATGGAGAAAATCTTGATGGATGGGACATTAAGATTGCAGGTTATGAGCTGAACGACAATGTGTACAACACCTTCCGTGTTGAAGAAGGGATGTTGAGGGTATCGTATGAGGATTATGAACGCTGGAATGGCGAACTGGGACACATATTTTATCATAAGCCCTTTTCCCACTATCATATTGTGGTTGAGTATCGGTTTACCGGAGACCAGGTAAAAGACGGACCAGACTGGGGCTTTAGAAATAACGGAATCATGATGCATTCCCAGTCTGCAGAAAGTATGACTTTAGAACAGCTCCTTCCTATCTCTTTTGAAATGCAACTTCTCGGCGGAGACGGGGTAAATGACCGAACCAACGGAAACTTGTACGCTCCGGGAGTTCAGGTTAAAATAGATGGCGTATTGCAAGAAGAGGATTGGATCGAAGCCAACGCGGGAACCTACCATGGAGATGACTGGGTACGAGCCGAAGCGATCGTCCTTGGTGATTCCTTAATACAACATATTCTTGAGGGAGAAGTTGTGCTGGAATACACAAATCCAAGAATGGGAGGAGAAGGGCCGGACCACTACGATCCTGATGTTAAAATATATGGAAAACCACTGACTGAAGGCCATATAGCATTTCAGGCAGAGACCCATCCTACCGATTTCCGCACCATCAAAATCCTTCCACTGAAGGGATGTATGGATCCGGATGCAGAAAACTTTAAAACGTATTATATAGAACCCGCGCCTGAAGCGTGTGTCTATTGATACCTGTAACCGGTTTTTTGAGCAACAAGCGTAGGTTTTACACTTATTTTTTATTATTATTTCTCAAAGTATCAGAAAATTCACATTTAACAGGAACCGATCATTATGAAAACATCACTGTCACGTCGTCATTTTTTAAAAACTTCTTTGACCGGGGCTGCCGGCCTCGCTTTTCTACCAGTATTAAAAGGTTGCTCTACGGGTCCAAATGACATGTTGCGCCTTGGTTTTATCGGGCTTGGAAGGCAAACCGTTTTTTTGGTGGACGGATTCAACACGATCCCGGGTGTAAAAATTGTTGCCGGATGTGATGTATATGAAATAAAAAGAATGCGCTTTGAACGTCAGGTTCGTGCTTTCCAGGAAGCACAAGGGCAAACACCGGACGTGACTATGTTTGAAAACTATCAGGATCTCCTGGCAAGAGAAGATATTGATGCGGTAGTTATTGCCACCCCTGACCACTGGCATGCTATACAGGCGATTGATGCATGCAAGGCTGGAAAAGACATTTATCTTGAAAAACCATTGGTCTTTACCATCAAAGAAGGCATTGAACTGACAAAAGCCGTTCGTTCCAATAATCGAATTCTTGCTGTTGGCAGCCAGCAACGATCGGATCCCAACTTCCAGCATGTTGTTCAGACTGTTCAGAATGGCCGTCTTGGAAGCCTGAACAAGGTTCACGCCTGGGTTGGCCCGCCCCCCACTGCTTATGATCTTCCGGAAGAACAAATTCCAGCCGGACTGGACTGGGATAAATGGCTTGGTCCCAATCCATACGTTCATTATAACCACCGTCTGGCTCCTCCAATTCAATTGGATCCTGAAGTCAACGAAGACTTTTGGGCAGAATGGAGATACTTTAAAGAAACGGGTGGAGGTTTTCTGACCGACTGGGGAGCTCATAATTTTGATATTGCGCAATGGGCACTCGGAAAACAATACAGCGGTCCGGTAGAAATTCGTCCGGCAGGTTACAACGGACACGAATACATCTCTTTCGTATACGGCGATGGCACCATCGTATGGAATGAGCCTTTCTCAGAAGACAGAGGCTTTGGACTTCGTTTTGAAGGCTCTGATGGATGGCTGGAAGTGGCTCGTGGACGGGTTACCGCATCTGAACCAGAACTGATGCCCCCCGGATACAGCACCGAAAACGATGATATCCCCTACGAAACAGGCACTCCCCACCTGGTGGATTTTGTGGAAGCTGTAAAAAACAAGAAAGATCCCATTGCCAATGTTGAAGCAGGCCATCGTACCGGTTCTGTGGGTATTCTTGGAAACATAGCCACTTCACTTAACCGGCCACTCAAGTGGGATCCGGATCAGCAGCGCTTTGTAGATGACTCTGAAGCGGATCAATTGCTGCACCGTCCATACAGAGATGGTTATACCCTCGGTTAGATAACCAGACGCTTCTTTTATTGATTCTAAATACACACAACGTATTATGATTAAAAAAACTTCTCGCCGTGGATTTCTGGCTACCGGTCTTGCCGGTGCCGCATCCATGGTTTTACCCTCTTCGCTTATGGGCTCTTCCGGCTCAACACTTGAATACCGGAACAATGCTCCGGCACCATCGCTGCAAGGCAAAAAAGTCCTCTATGTATATGGTGGATGGGATGGTCATGAGCCGGAAGAATCGGTAGACATTTTTGTTCCCTGGATGGAGTCTGAAGGAGCGGATGTTACCGTTTCTGATACACTGGATAGTTATCTGGATGAAGAACTGATGTCCAGCCTGGATCTGATCGTGCAGATTTGGACGATGGGAGAAATCAGCCGGGACCAACAGTCCATATTGCTCAAAACGATTCAAAACGGAACCGGGATTGCCGGATGGCACGGAGGCCTTGGAGACTCCTTCCGAAACAGCGTAGATTATCAGTTTATGGTTGGTGGCCAGTGGGTCGCTCATCCGGGCGATATTATCGATTACCGGGTGAATATAACCCGCCATGATGATCCTGTAGTTCAGGGCCTTAGTGACTTTGACATGCACTCAGAGCAATATTTTATGCATGTTGACCCGAATGTGCATGTGCTTGCCACAACAAAATTTACCGGTGAACATGCTCCCTGGATTGAAGGATGCACCATGCCTGTAACCTGGAAGAAATATTTCGGAAAAGGACGTGTGTTCTACACTTCCGTGGGCCATGTGATGGCCGATTTTGAGGTTCCCGAAGCTATGACCATGCTTCAACGTGGCATCCGCTGGGCTTCAGAAAGTAAATACCATCCCTTTGAGCCGTGGATTAATCCAAAGTATTAACGATTGGATGAGAGATAGCCGTCCTGTATTAGCATGGACGGTTATCTCCATCGTTCTATTTGAAAAGCCAATATATCTTCATCTCCTTCTCCTTCCATCGGGATATCCGGAAGCTGAATATCGATGTCGTCCTGAATAACCCGGGCCCCGCCGACTACGGCAAATGTATTGGATACCACGATGCCTCTGAGTTGTGCTGAACCTTCCAATCGCACATGCCCGTTGGGAGCATATACCATCCTGGAATATGCCGAAATTCCACCACGCATTATAACATCTCCTCCCGTAATAATATTTCCACGAATGGCATTGGAACCACCCAGATCCAAACTCGCTTTTTCAGAGAATAAACTGCCATTATAACGGGTATTTCCAGCCAGCGATAGCTGCGAGTCCCCTCCATAGTACATGATAAAGTCTTCCGTTTCTCCATTGTGATTTATTTCACTGCTGCCACCGATGGTAAACTGATCTTCAACATACAATTCCAGTCGCCCCCTATCTTCACCGGAACCCTGTTGCTGAATATCTATAAACCCCTGACCAATCACCAGTTTACCTACATGAATCCTATGCACTTCATCTGTATCTACAACGATCTGAAGTCTGGACCCTCCCTGTAAGTTTATCTCGGGAATGTAAGCCCCTTCAAAATCACTCATGTAAATGGTTTGAAAGCCACTTCCGCTTACATGAATAGGCTCTGCAGAAGAACTTGTTTGAGGATAATCAGGAAACGGGGGCATTTCAAATTCCAGTTTATTCAGCATATTGGATAGTCCACCGGTAATAAATTGGCTTTGTTGTCCCCAGGTTGGTATCAGTACCACGTCGTTTGGATCCGCACCGGGCCCTACTTGCAACGTACCATCAATTCGGCTTCCTCCCCAGTTCAAATTCACCGAGTTTGTTGCTGTTGAATTGGTTGCAACAGAGCCCTCCACCGTTCCGGATTCAAATACAGCTCCGCCTTCCGTAAAAACACCATAGTCTGTGTTCCATTGAAACGAGTTCGAGGTGGATGTTGTCGGATGGAAAAAACCGGTTACGTTAGATCGATACTCGTAATTATTGAACCGCCCGATCGTTTCAATATTCAAACGTATTGACCCATTACTACTCGAAACCTCTCCAAGATTAGTAATGATGACTCTTACCTCTCCACCCAGTTCATGCCAGTCCATATAACCGGTATCTTCTATTTGCCCTTCATCCGGAATATTCAAGACTCCCGAATCTCTTGTTCCAATATCTCTTACCGAAGCCATCATGGCTGCCTGCGCCAGGTTATTGGCCTGATTATACCCGTAAGAGTCCATTAATCGGGTTTCTGATTGTAAATAAACCGTACGCAATGAGTGCGTATAGCTCATTGTAAAAACGATGAGCGTTGAAACCAAGACGATTGCATATTTTCCCATGTGGCCTCCCTGGTATCAGAGAATTCAATACCACGTTTATATTATTGACAGTTTATGATTTAGTTATGCTCATATTATCGACATGCAATTATAATACCATAAGTTTTATTAGAATATATTAATAATATTAAAAAATGTTAATGTATTATCAAGTACTTCTCCTTCTTTTTATTATGCCCGTCTTATATCCTCTTTGCTCCGGATTTAACATAATCCTTCTTCCTTTCGCTTTCTTGTTCTAAATAACCTCCAACACCATGAATGCTGCCTGCCAACGCCCCTGGATCGGCTTACTTCTTTTTATCATCCCTTTTTTTATTGTCCTGACCATTTTTAGCCTTTTAGGGTATGCATTTGCAGGAATAGAGTGGGATGGTGCCTCCGAAACCGTCAGGCAGAAAGCCATTATTTATTCTTTTGTAGCTGTTGGTATCGTTGGACTCATCTTTTTTTTCCAAAAGTATTATTATCAGGAATCCATATTAAGTCTGGGGTTTTCTTTGCAAAAAAGAGGGCCGGATTTCAGCGTGGGTTTGCTTATGGGGATTTGTGCTATGGCAATTGGAGCGGCCCTGCTTCTCTTTACAGGACAAGCAACAGCGGAAATACAATCCGCAAATGTGCAAAATCTTATGTATCTGTTTCTTCTCTTCTTGTGGGTCGCCCTGTATGAGGAAATCCTGTTCCGGGGATTCATTCAGGCAAAACTGATGGATTCGATGCATGGAACCCCCGCTCTGCTGATGGCTGCTTTGGTATTTGCCGTATTTCATCTGGGTAATCCGAATATTACGCTCATTGCCTTTCTTAATCTTTTCCTGGCCGGTATCCTTCTCGGACTACCTTATCTGTTTACCAGAAATCTTTGGCTGCCCGTCAGCTTACATTTCAGCTGGAATTTTTTCCAGTCGCTGTTTGGATTTCGAGTCAGCGGCCTGGATACCTACTCGTTTATCGAGCTTTCACTTCCAGAGGATACCATTTGGAACGGAGGTCTTTTTGGATTCGAAGGATCCCTCATATGTACGCTAATGATCCTTTTGCTTTGTGCCCTCACTTTTGTATATCTAAAGATGAGGAAAGAATATTAGCCATGCCTCTATCTCATCGGATATCAGACATCTTTGAGTACTTCTCCGCTTTTTCTTGTGAGTATTAGGCGATTTTTGCTACCTTGATGTTACTTTGTAACCAATTCATCTTCTTCAGGCCTATGTTACGTATACTTTCTTTCTTCATCGTCGCTCTGTTTATTTTACCTGCCCACGCACAAGAACCTTTAACGGCAGAAAAAATGTGGGCCATGGATCGTATCGGCAATGTCACTACCTCACCCGACGGCTCGCTGGTTGCTTTCACAAAAACATCCTATTGCATAGAAACCGATGAATCAAGGACAACCATCTATGTAATGGACAGCTATGGAAACAATCTGCGTGAATTCACCCAACATGGCAGTGATTCCAGTCCGGTTTTTAGTCCGGATAGCCAGTCTATTGCTTTTACTTCCAGGCGAGATGGCGGCCCCGCTCAACTTTATGTCATACCGGTCGACGGTGGTGAAGCTCGCAAAATTACCGACATACCGGTTGCAGTTGCCGCCCCAAAATGGTTTCCCGACGGGGAGCGAATTGCTTTTTCAGCAACGGTACACCCAGACTATAACGGATCCTGGGAGCAACACGAAGAACTGATTTCAGAAATACGGGACCGTAAAGTAAGCGCCCGGGTTACAGAAAACCGTATGTACCGCCACTGGGACCGCTGGCTGGATGAAGGGCTTTATCCACGAATCTTTTCGGTTACACTGGATGGCGAGGTGACCGACCTCATGCCAGACTCAAGACGTTTTTTCGCTATGATGGGGGCTCCGTCTTACGATATTTCTCCGGATGGATCAGAAATAGCTGTTTCAGCAAATAACGAACCGCCTCCATACGAATATCTCAACTATGATATCTTGTTGATCCACACCGACGGATCGGGTGAAAAGGAAAATATCACCTCGCATAACCCGGCAAATGATCTAAGCCCGGTGTATAGCCCGGATGGTCGTTACCTTATGTATGGCAAGCAGACTCGAACGGATTTTTATGCCGATAAGGTACGCCTGGTT
>JASCXY010000420.1 GCA_030012235.1 Balneolaceae bacterium ANBcel3
TCTTTATTAAACCGATGTCCGTTTTCTGGCTCAAAAGGCCCGTCCATCCGGTATCCATACTCCAGATTTTCATAATCCAGATCGAATACGATCATGGAGTATACATTTCCAATGACAAACTCTTCCGGAAATTCAATTTCTGCAAAAGGCTCTTCCTCCCCTTTTTCAAACAGAACCAAGGTACAGGACGTTGCGGCACTCGAGTATATAGAGAAGTTTACTCCATTTGGAACCATGGTTGCCCCGAAAGGCATGACATGGCCGCGCCGGTACTTGATCCCGTTATGCTCATGGGTAGGGTAAAAATCTATACGTGTATCAAAATCAGGCATATCTATATCTCTTTAAGGGCTTCATCTACGGTTTTGGATATACTGAAAAAGTTGATGAAACCAGTCATTTCCATGATATCCCGGATTTCTTCGGATACATCCACCAAGACCACCTTTCCTTTTTTTGACGTTACCTGTCTGTAAATCATCAACAGCAAACGCAATCCGGCACTGGAAACAAAGGTCACTTTTGAAAACACCAAAATCAGTTTCTGGCTATTAAGAACAATATCCATAATCTTGTTTTGGATCTCTCCGGCCGTTTTGCTGTCAATGCTTCCTTCCAGTTCCAGGATGGTTACATCGCCTTTCTTTTGTTGATTGAAATTCATTCTGTTGTCTTTTTATTAGGTGAGTAAGAGGCTTTGTGTTCGTGATTTTCCCGACTCATTAATCAAGCCAGGACCTGGGTGAAATTTTGACCTTAACCCGCACTTGCTTGTCGGTTTCCGGAAGGGTGACTGTCAGTTGATCCGGATCAAAGTCTGTATAGGGTTCATCATCAATATAGCACTCTTCAAGAAACACACTGTTTTTTGGAAGCAAGTCCGGAGAAACTCTTAACAATCGATCCTCAAAGGCCCCTGGAAACGGTTTGAAGTACAGAAACAAAGGCTGCTTGGTAATCAGCAGATTGATGTATGTAGCTGAAAGGAAACAAAGCTCCATGCTATGATATCCACTCATAGAATGGCTGCCCTTCAACCGTTCATTTCCCAATAAATAAGGCATTCCATTCGCCAGAGTATTGAAGTAAATCCCTCCGTCATCGGTATCCAGGAAGAACGCGTTATAAAAAGCGGTCACTTCCCTCGCCAACCGGTTATACTCGTCATCTTTCAGGATGCCATGCATGATTTGGTAGGCCAAAATGGCTTGTTCCTGTTGCCACCAGGCTTTCCGGTCGTGCCAGACAAATTCATAATGCTTTCCGTCCGGCTTTTTAACACGCTCGACT
>JASCXY010000421.1 GCA_030012235.1 Balneolaceae bacterium ANBcel3
CCGTTTCGTGTACCTATCCAGACGTTGCCTTTTGAATCTTTAAAAATTTCTGTAATGCGGGGATGGCTGAGCGTATCTCCCCGAGAAGCATCCGCATATTGGTAGGCGAGTACGTTTTTATCGATGTCCAGAACCGCCAGGCCATTATCAGAACCAATCAGAAGATTTCCCTGATCATCTTCTCCCAGGCTGTTGATTGCTGTATCTACTCTCCACAATTCATCGGCTTCTTCCAGATAGTCGTAATTATAATGGTAGAAATGATCCTTTTCCCGGTTGTATCGGCTGAGCCCCCATCCGCCAAACCAGAGATTACCCCGGCTGTCTTCAAAAATTGCCCGGATTTCGTCAAAAGGGAGGCTGTTGGGATTTTGCAGATCCAGGCGATACACGGTCATGTTGTAGCTGTCGTACTTATTGAGGCCGTCCTGGGTTCCGAGCCAGATAAAGCCTTCGCTGTCCTGGAGAATGGCACGTACCGTTCGTTGAGAGAGTCCCTGCCGGTCTGTAATGTGATGAAAGACCAATTGCTCCTCAAACGACTGTCCATACACGCTAAAAGATGGGAAAAACAGAATCAGCAACAGCAGGAAGCTCAGCGTTGTTTTTATGGAATTCATAGTGGAATGGGTTTCTTAATAAAAATGTCCGCTACCCTTATTAAGTGTCCTGGGAACGATTCTGGATTCGTATGTAACAAGGAACAAGCAAGTAGATATTGAAATAAAAGAGGAGAAGCTAAAACCAACTATTTAAATAGTACCTGATATTATCGGCTGATGCCAAAGTATCTAAACAAACAGATATACAAATAATATATGTATCGGTGTGCCAATCGGCAAATAAATTCGTTGCTTCCAATATGTTAAAAGGGGGGCTCAAAATATGTAACATATGGTAGACAGACGAAATAGAATCAAGGATTCCTGTAATGAAAATGAGAAAGAGTGGAAGGGCTACAAAATTTCAAGCAAGCGCACATCAAGTATGATCGTAGCTCCGGAATGAATATAAAAGCTTGGAACTTCATTTTCACCATATGCGAGCTCTGACGGGAGAACCAGCTCATATCTGGAGCCAACGGGCATAAGGAGCAATCCCTCTTTAAACCCGGAAAGAATGAATCTTTCGTCGACAATGAATTCGTTAGATCTGTTCCCTGAATATGAATTATGAAAAGCCAGGCCACTTACAAGCTTGCCACGATACTGGACCCGAACGGTATCACCCACAACCGGCTTTTCCCCTTCGCCTTCCTCAATAATTTTGTATTGTAAGCCGGACTCA
>JASCXY010000422.1 GCA_030012235.1 Balneolaceae bacterium ANBcel3
AGATTCAGACGCATCAAAAACAATCCGAACCGGCTGTTCCATGGTCGGAAAAGCCGGCTCGGTTTGAAGGACCTGGCCTGAAACCGCAATCAACGGCAACAGGCTTATGATGATGATTAGTGGGGCACTGATGAAGGCCCTGATATATTTTTTTAAATAAAAACGGGTTTTCATGTTATTAAATATCTGGCAGCGATTCTGTTTCACCCCTTATCCGGAAGTATTTATATATCCGGAGTATTCCGGAGTTGAAGACCGGATAATCAAATCAGGAGAAAAAACCGTATGCCTGATATCTTCTTCTTTATGTTTAGTTCGGCTAATTAATCGTTCTATGGCCAGTTGTCCCATTTCATACATAGGCTGGCGCATGGTGGTCAAACCTACATATTCTGAGAATTCCAGATCGTCAAAAGCGACCAATGGAATCCGGTTTTTTTTATCCCGCATTGCTTTTATGGCTCCAAGAGCCTGAATATCCGAGGCACAAAAACACGCTTCAGGAGCCTTCTCTTTTTCAAGCATTTTCATCATGGCCTCGTACCCGTTCGATTCAACAAAACCATCTCTGGTCATATTGTCTCCGGTAACAATCCATTCCGGATTTACCAAATGGCCGGCATCTTCCAGTGCCCGTTTATAACCCATTATTCTGTCCATGCTGGGCTTGGCCAGTGGATTGGCACTGATCATTCCTATGCGTTTATATCCCTGTTCAATCAGGTGATTCGTTGCGGTATAGGCACCTTCCACACTATCCACACTGATGGTATCAAAACCGGAAAAATATTCATCTATAAGTACTATTGGAAGCTTGTACTTATCCAGAGACTTCCACTCCTTGTCTTCGAGGTGTACAGATATGAGTATGTAGCCTTCTCCCCAGCCCCGCTTCATAATATGCTCGGTCTGCTGAAGCAGATTATCCGAATCCCTCACATTAAAAATCTGAAGGTCGTAGTCGTATTCAGCTATCTTGTCCTGCATTCCGGCAAGGACTTCCATAAAAAAGTAGTTGGATATAACCGGTACAACGACCGAAATAATCCTCGACTTTTTTCTGGCGAGGCTTTGAGCCAGGGCTTTCGGGTGATAGCCCAGCTCATCGGCAATAGCCAGCACCTTTTCCCGGGTCTTTTCCGTAACGTTGGGAGTATTGTTAAAGACCCTGGAGACGGTGGCTATACTAACCCCTGCCTCTCTGGCAATATCATAGATAGTTGAACTCAATATCGTTGGTTAAAGAAAAGCGGCTGTCCGATTACGAATCGGACAGCCGCTTTCT
>JASCXY010000423.1 GCA_030012235.1 Balneolaceae bacterium ANBcel3
GGGTCCTACTAAAAACCTATCGGTTTAGTTTGATTTAAAAAATCGATCATTTTCTTTGAATTTTATCGACACTTCGACAAGAAATATCGCCAATAAAGTTCTTTCCAACACCTTTAACGGTGTCGATTTCGTCCATTTCATGGCTTTTACGCCAATCATGGACGCACCTCACCCATCATGGGCCCTTGGCCAGCAGCAAACCGGCCTGCTTCAGGTTCCAACACATACAGCAAAAGTCAAAGATTACGGCATTCTTCACCTGACTGCGGGCACCGGCCTTCAATGCTTTGGACTGTGTCTTCATCCAGGCAAAAGGATGCTCTACGACCGATCGGATCTGGCCCATTTTGCTATTTCTCCTGTGTTGACTTCGACTCAGCGCTCTGTTTCTATACGCCTTGTCCTGAATGCCGTAGTACCACCCAAACTCCCGGGCCATCTTCTTGATTCGGTCATCGGCATACCCTTTGTCACCAAACAAGGCTTGGCTGTCCATATCTGCCAGAGCCTCAGTGTAGTTACTGTCGTGCTGGTTGGCCGGAGTAAAGATGCGTTTGTTGATCAGCTTGCTTTCCATGTCCATGCCAATATGGCCTTTATAGCCAAAGTAATAGCGATTTCCTTTCTTCGTCGATCGTGCCTGGGTGTCGTACTGTCGATTGGACTTTACGTCTTCACTTTGCTGTTTCTCCTTTTTCATCGGCCGATTAGTCGATTCAACCATAGTAGCATCGACGATGGTGCCTTTACGCACAAACAGACCTTTGGCACTCAACTGCCGGTTGACTTCCTCAAACAAGCGGTCGGTCAGCCCGGCTTTAGCCAATTCATCCTTGAAGTGCCAGAAGCTGGTGAAATCCGGGGCCTTGTCGGCCATAGACAGTCCGACAAATTGCTGGAAAGACAAACGGTCGTTAAGCAACTCTTCCAGTTGTGGGTCACTCAAACCATAAAAATGTTGCAAAAACATCGATTTGACCATGATCAGCATATCATGACGGGGACGACCACCCTTTTTGGTACCGCTGCGATCCAATACCCCGACGATGTCAACCAAGGGTTGCCAGTCAATCACCTGATTCATGCGATCCAAAAATTCAGCGGTCCGGGTTTTCTGTTTACCGGGGTGAAAAAACTGATCTGCAAGGTTGAGTTGGCTGTGTTTTTGCATCTTGTTATATGGTTATCTTATTGGTGTTATTATACTTACAAGATACGAAATAACCATTTTTAAATGAAGTTTAAACCAAAAATAATCATGGGTTTTTCAAAGGCCCCTAACA
>JASCXY010000424.1 GCA_030012235.1 Balneolaceae bacterium ANBcel3
CAATGGTAACGCAATAGCCCCCCTCAAAGAAGCGATTGGCTTTCCCTCTCGTGACCCACCAGGGGACCTTGTTTAAAAGCACTTTGGCTATCGCCAAAGTGCTTTTTTTTTGAAACATAGCTATTCTTTCTATCGTATAAGGTGCATTAAAAAAAATCAACCAACCTTGCTGATATGACTTCAATGGCACCAACCACTCAGCAGGAGCGTATCATCGAACTTGATCTGCTTCGAGGCCTGGCACTTTTTGGCATTCTTATGGTAAATGTCCAGTACTTTGGCATTCCTTTCCTGAAAGTACTTACGGATATGCATCCCTTCACCGATACCACAAGCATGATAGGCCGGGCATTGGTTGTCATCGTTTTTGAAGGAAAATTCATTACGCTTTTTTCTTTTTTATTCGGTCTCGGTTTTTGGATTTTCATATCCAGGGCACGAGACAAAGGGAGAAAGGCCGGCCCGCTTTTTTTGAGAAGAATACTCATCCTTGCGTGCATGGGAGCCATACACGCTACTCTGTTTTGGGCGGGTGACATCCTCCTGATTTACGCTCTTCTCGGTTTGTTTCTCATGGTTTTCATTAACCGGAAAACAGGAACATTAAAAATATGGATGTTTTTATTCCCAACCATCCAGTTCATCCTGTTCCTCCTTCTTGTGCTCATGGTACACATGGGCCTGCAAGTTCCCGAAGCGCGGGAACAAATCCTGCAATCCTTCCAGGAAACTCAGAACATGTTCGAAGAAGTTGCCTTGGCTACCTATACCGCATACTGTTCATCCAACTGGGCCGCTATGATCCCAGTTCGTTTTCGCGAGTTAAATATCATCTATTACGGCTTTTTATTCAGTAGTATCGGCATTTTTTATCTGCTGGGAATCTTTCTTGCCGGTGTCCTGGCAGGACGAAACGGCTGGTTTACTCAGCTTGATCAAAAGCTTCCGGCCATACAAAAGAAACTCCGCTGGCTATTGCCTTACGGTATCCTTTGCTCTGTTGTGAATTACTGGTTCCTGGAAAAAGCAAATCTCATTGTTCCTGACTTCTATATGGTGGGTTATCTGTTGTTCTTTTTTATCGGAACCCCTGCCCTAACTGCCTCGTATGGGATGTTGCTTATTCTTGCCTATCATCACTGGAAAGACAGCGCTGTCTGGAATTATCTTGGATCGGCCGGACGCATGTCACTGACCATATACCTGACACAGACTCTTATTTTCACGACCATTTTCTATGGTTATGGCCTTGGGATGCTGTCAAAAATCGCCGTTGTACCA
>JASCXY010000425.1 GCA_030012235.1 Balneolaceae bacterium ANBcel3
CGATTCAGACGCATCAAAAACAATCCGAACTGGCTGATCCATGGTCGGAAATGCCGGCTCGGTTTGAAGAACCTGGCCTGAAGCCGCAATCAACGGCATCAGGCTAATGATGATGATTGGGGCACTGATGAAGGCCCTGATATGTTTTTTGAAAAAAAATCGGGTTTTCATGTTATCAAATACCTGGTGGCAGGCTCTTCTCATCCCTTACTCTGAAGTATCTATATACCCGGAATACTCTGGAGTTGAAGACCGGATAATCAAATCCGGAGAAAAAACCGTATGCCTGATATCTTCTTCTTTATGTTTAATTCGGTTAATTAACCGTTCTATGGCAAGCTGTCCCATTTCATACATAGGCTGACGCATGGTGGTTAAACCTACATATTCAGAAAATTCCAGGTCGTCAAAAGCGACCAAAGGGATTCGGGTATTTTTATCCCGCATCGCTTTTATGGCTCCCAGAGCCTGAATGTCCGATGCACAAAAACACGCTTCAGGCACCTGTTCATTTTCAAGCATTTTCATCATGGCCTCGTAACCATTCGATTCAACAAAACCATCTCTGGTCATATTATCTCCGGTAACAATCCATTCCGGATTCACCATATGGCCGGCATCTTCCAATGCCCGCTTAAATCCCATGATCCTGTCCATGCTGGGTTTAGAAAGAGGATTGGCACTAATCATACCGATGCGCTTACAGCCCTGGTCGATTAAATGATTTGTCGCAGTATAGGCTCCCTCCACACTATCCACACTGATGGTATCAAACCCTGAAAAGTACTCATCTATAAGTACTATTGGAAGCGTGTACTTATCCAATGATTTCCATTCTTTATCTTCGAGATGAACGGATATGAGGATGTAGCCTTCTCCCCAGCCCTGTTTCATAATATGTTCGGTTTGCTCAAGCAGATTATCCGAATCTCTGACATTAAGAATTTGGAGATCGTAATCGAATGCAGCGATCTTATCCTGCATTCCTGCAAGAACCTCCATAAAAAAGTAGTTGGATATTACCGGTACGATGACCGTAATTATCTTTGACTTTTTTCTGGCAAGGCTTTGAGCCAGGGCTTTTGGGTGGTAGCCCAAATCATCAGCAATAGCCAGCACCTTTTCCCGGGTTTTTTCGGTAACGTTGGGGTTATTGTTAAAAACCCTGGACACGGTGGCTATACTGACCCCTGCCTCTCTGGCAATATCATAGATGGTTGAATTCAATATCGGTAGTTATTAAAAGCAGCTGTCCGAAGAAACTTCGGGCAGCTGCTTTCA
>JASCXY010000426.1 GCA_030012235.1 Balneolaceae bacterium ANBcel3
CGGGGTGGATTCAACGGCCTTCGGTTTGTGCTGCCGGGTGAGCCAACTTGCCAAGGCATCGGAGCCAGCACCGGTCAGCACGAAACCGTTGTTACAGCGCAAGGCAAACATTAAGAAATCGTATAATTTGTACCTGGTCCGACCCCGTGTTTTTGAATCAAGTTTTGCTTTACTAACTCTGCTAAAATACGTTTAACCGTTGGATTAGGGATATTAAGTTGATTGCTGATTTCACCCGATTTACACCCGGGTCGATTTTCAATGAAAGTGATAATGGATTTTTCACGAGGTGAAAGCGAAGCCAATGCTCCTTGCATATGGAGTTTGTCTGTCAACAAATCCTGAATATTACCAAGGGCATCGAAGAAAAACTCAATCCATGTGGTAACATCTTCGCCAGGTCGATTTACCTGACAACTACGCAACACCCTGTAATACTCGGTTTTTCTATGCTCAACTTCGTTTTCAAAACTGACATACTCGATCCATTTATAGTTGCTTTTCAGCAGCAGGAGTGTTGTTAAAAGTCTGCTAAGTCTACCATTGCCATCTTGAAAAGGGTGGATGGATAAAAAATCATAAACAAACAATGCACATTTCACCAATGGGTGTGTTTGTTTGTCGTCGGTATACCACTTGATCAACTCGGTCATCGCCGAAATAGTTGCCACTCCAGGCGGGGTAGTCTGAAAAATAATTTGGGTGGATCCATCCGGCAGTCGTGCTTCGACGGCATTAGTTTGTGTTTTGTAATCTCCTCGATGCCATGCATCTTTTGTACTATATTTCAATAAGAGTTGATGCAAATATTTCAGATTACTTTCATTAATCTGAAGATCATCAAATGATTCTGAAATAAAATCCATTGTTTCATAATATCCCACCACTTCCTGTGAATCACGGTCCGCCAGCTTGCTTATATCAATTTGCTTCAGCAGAGTCTCGACTTGCTCGTCCGATAGTTTTGAACCCTCTATTCTTGTTGATGCACCAACACTTCGAACTGTAGAAATTGATTTTAGTTGTTTTAGGCTTTGTCCCTCTTTTTTTTCAATGGAAGCCCAGGAAGCATCGAACCGATCAATACGACTAAGCAATTCAATGAGTTTCCAGTTCAATCGAAGTTTTAAAGTGTGTACAAGAGTTTCCATTTCTAAACGTATAGTCGCATTGAGTGATACGATATGATGCGATAATATACGATAATGATCCGATAGTCCAAAAAAAATATGTTCAATTGGCTTGCCTATGAGCGCTTATTGCGCTGTAACGGC
>JASCXY010000427.1 GCA_030012235.1 Balneolaceae bacterium ANBcel3
CTATTTAATCAGGGTCATTTGCCTTGTTTCCACAAGGCCACCGACGGTAAGACGATACAGGTATACGCCACTGGACAGGTTACCGGCATCGAAGCCCCTCGTGTATCTTCCTGTACTTTGAACTTCATCGACCAACACCGCGACCTCTCTGCCCAAAACATCGTATATTTCAAGACGGACATGGCTTTCTAAAGAAATTTGATACGTAATAAAGGTACTCGAATTAAAGGGATTCGGATAGTTTTGCAATAGGTGAATATCATCCAACGTCTCGTTTCTGTACGGATCGTCATACTTTGTTATTAACCTCTGGATGTTTTGCGACAAGACGGCGTTTAAGTTGTGGGAAAAAGTATGTCTAACGGAACTAGAGGATAGCACGCTATAAACGGCCCATTCACCATGCGAATGCATCAAAACCGGACTACCGCTTTGTCCGGGATTTGCATGTCCGGAACAATTAATTCCCAAATCATCAACATACTTTACAACGCATTGATAAAAATACAAGGTATCGGCGTTGTAATAATTATCAAACCTGTTGGGAGAAAAAGAATACCATATGTATTGCCCGGGATATCCAAAACTTAGAACCGTTTGATTATCCTCCATATCCTGCTTGGCTGTGGATCTCATTTCAATGGTTCCGGTAACCCGGCCAGCTGGTTCAGAGAGCCTTAAAAAGATCAGGTCTGGATAATTACTTAACCTGTACCGTTCAGTAAAAAAAAGAGCACGTTCTACCTTTATGGTACCAAGCTCCGGATTGGGCTTTCCATGATGATAAGCAGGTGAAGCGTATATTGACATTACACTATCTGCCGGCCATTTATTAACATACGCTTCCCTAATATTACTGCAGTGATTTGCCGTCACCATCCAATAATCGGAGATCATTACTCCGGAACATATGTCATGCAGAGTATCACCTTTTTGAACTTGTAACTTAACAGCCGAACTGAAGGGATAATCTGAAGCATCGAAGTAATCAGCGACGATATACAATATCGTAGTATCAGCATGCACAAAGTCATCAAAATCATCGAGTATTCTATTATTTAAGGTTCCGTACTTGCTTTCTCCTATAGCTGAAACAGGTGATACGATGTCTTTTTTTATCGGATGTGAAGAAAAAATCCTCTTTTCAAAATCATAACCATGTATGAAATCATTAGGTGTTGTTGCGACAAGAGTGGAGGTTACAGCCGCTCCGTGTAGAAAAAATAAAAACCATAGGATGAAATAAAACAAAGAATAGCGCTGCATTTTTTAA
>JASCXY010000428.1 GCA_030012235.1 Balneolaceae bacterium ANBcel3
GAGTGGAAACGGTCTCCCGGCTATCCACTTTCACTGCGGAAACTCTATCTGATTGCCCGAACGGCAGGTATTGCAAAACGAATTGAATACCGAATTGAACAGGCTATATCCACGTATGGTATTAAAAATGCCCTAATCTATTCCTATTGGATGAATCAGGGATGCATCGGAGGCATTTTTGCGGCAAAAAGCCATGGATGGAAAGTCGTATCACGTGCACATGGCGGTGATCTCTATACGGAACGATATCCCGGCAACTATCTGCCGTGGCATCAGTGGAAGACTGAAAACCTGAATGCTATTATGCCGGTCTCAAACAATGGGGCAAAGTATCTGAAAGACCGCTATCCGGAAATCCGAGATAGAATATTCCATCAACGTTTGGGAGTAGCCGACTTAAAACCGGTTTCACATACTCCCGGCTCCAGGAATTCACTACATATAGCCTCGTGTTCTTCTGTTATTCCCTTAAAACGTGTTGAGTTGATTTTAGAAACCGTTTTATCTTTAAAAAAAACTTTACCGGAACATAACGTTCGCTGGACACATTTTGGCAACGGCCCTCTGTTGAATAAAATCAAAGCCAAGGCACAAACCGTCCATACCGATGGCCTGGAGATCCATCTGGCGGGACATACGGACAACACAAAAATCCCGGCTTATTATCACTCAGAAAAGGTAGACCTCTTTATTAACTATAGTACAACGGAGGGTATTCCCGTTAGTATAATGGAAGCTTTTAGTTGCGGAATCCCGGCAGCAGCACCGGATGTTGGTGGCATTTCTGAACTGGTTTCTTCAGAAAACGGACTTTTATTTGACCGTGAGGATACTCCTGAAGCCGTAGCCCATCGCATTTTTACTCTTTTTGTTGAGGGGGAGTTATCCGAACGTGGTAAACAAGCAAGAAAAAAGTGGGCTCATGAATACGATATCGCTCATAATTTCACTTCATTCGCCCGTTTTTTAGCATCGTTTTAGATTTGAGAAATAATTGTTTTGTGGTATGATTACATCAATACATATCATTCATCATTAGCGTATATACAAACTTTTTTCTACCCGTTCCCATTCATAATAACTTGCTTTTTCATCTTGTAATTATCTATGTCTTTTAATTGTAGAATTGCCTTTTTCTTTCTTCTGTTTCTTTTTTTCTTCCTGAGCCCCTTTCTTCCGGCACAGGCTCAGCATCCTGCATATTCGATTGCTATAAATGAAATAATGGCTTCCAACGGAACAACAATTACCGATGAAGACGGGGATGCGGAG
>JASCXY010000429.1 GCA_030012235.1 Balneolaceae bacterium ANBcel3
CGGGTCAAGCCCGCAATGACAGCTCACAATGTAGTGTCGAGCTGTACCCCGTAAAGACGTATAATTATACGTCTTTACCTATCCGTTGCCTCAATCCATGCACCTCGCAATGTAGTGTCGAGCTGTACCCCGTAAAGACGTATAATTATACGTCTTTACCTATCCGTTGCCTCAATCCATGCACCTCGCAATGTAGTGTCGAGCTGTGCCCGTAAAGACGTATAATTATACGTCTTTACCTATCCGTTGCCTCAATCCATGCACCTCAAAGAGTCGCCCCGACCGCCATTGCGGACTCTACTGTCATTGCGGACTTGATCCGCAATCTCCTTGAACCGAGCACCATCCCCATCCAACCGCTCCTCCGCAATCTCCCCGAATCGAGCTATAAACCCATTCAACGCAATCCCCCCGGCCCGGTTTACTGCTCCCTGAATTCCGCGCTGCTCAGCTTTTTCGCTTTCATCTCCTTTGGACGGATAGTCATTACCGGAATCTTTGCCCATTGAACCACTTTCTCTGCCGTCGATCCCATGAATACATGCGCAAGGCCACTTCTTCCATGCGTCGCAATCACCACCATACTGGCATACTCCTCCGCATAATCGACAATCTCGTAATGCGCCGAAATTCCGCGTACCTGCTCAAGATGCAAAGGAATTTTATACACAAGGTCATCGTGATCAAGATGCAGCTCCAGTTTCCCTTCTTCCATACGATGCAGTCTAAGCCTGGAATGAGGCCGCTTATCCAAAAAATCTTCCAACCGGTCCGCTACCTTACTCCTGAATCGTTCAAGGGCATCTTCGTCGGATTCCTGTCCACGTGTATCCGGTTCCGTTCCATGCAACTCCCGCACATGAAACAACGTGATGTCCGAAGACAACCGTCCGGCGATGACCGATGCCGGTAAAACCGCCTTAAGTGAAAAATCTGAGTAATCCGTCGGAACCAGAATATTATTCGTACTGTCCGGCATCATCGTACCCGAAATGGAGAGCACCGGCACCTGACTGAAGCGAATGACCTTCTCCGTCACATGGCCCCTGATGATATGATCTGCATGCAACCCTTGTGAACCCATCACAATAACATCATAACCCGTTTTATGTGCATGCTCCAGGATAAGCTCATAAGCCCTGCGGCCAATTTTTACCACCGCTTCCCCCTGAAATTCCAACGGAAAATAGGAGGTAAGCTCCTCATTCAGTTTGTCTTCCGTTTCTTCAATGATGTGTGGATAAACATCGTTATCCAGAGAAAAAGGATAT
>JASCXY010000043.1 GCA_030012235.1 Balneolaceae bacterium ANBcel3
CTTTTATTAAACCGATGTCCGTTTTCTGGCTCAAAAGGCCCGTCCATCCGGTATCCATACTCCAGATTTTCATAATCCAGATCGAAAACGATCATGGAGTATACATTCCCAATGACAAACTCTTCCGGAAATTCAATTTCTGCAAAAGGCTCTTCCTCCCCTTTTTCAAACAGAACCAAGGTACAGCATGTTGCGGCACTCGAGTATATAGAGAAGTTTACTCCATTTGGAACCATGGTTGCCCCGAAAGGCATGACATGGCCGCGCCGGTATTTGATCCCGTTATGCTCATGGGTAGGGTAAAAATCTATACGTGTATCAAAATCAGGCATATCTATATCTCTTTAAGGGCTTCATCTACGGTTTTGGATATACTGAAAAAGTTGATGAAACCGGTCATTTCCATGATGTCCCGGATTTCTTCGGATACGTCCACCAAGACCACCTTTCCTTTTTTTGACGTTACCTGTCTGTAAATCATCAACAACAAACGCAACCCGGCACTGGAAACAAAAGCCACTTTTGAAAAGACCAAAATCAGTTTCTGGCTATTTAGAACAATATCCATAATCTTGTTTTGGATCTCTCCGGCCGTTTTACTATCTATGCTTCCTTCCAGTTCCAGGATGGTTACATCGCCTTTCTTTTGTTGATTGAAATTCATTCCGTTGTCTTTTTATTAGGTGAGTAAGAGGCTTTGTGTTTGTGATTTCCCACGGCTCGTTAATCAAGCCATGACCTGGGTGAGATTTTGACCTTAACCCGCACTTGCTTGTCGGTTTCCGGAAGGGTTACTGTCAGTTGATCCGGATCAAAGTCTGTATAGGGTTCATCATCAATATAGCACTCTTCAAGAAATACACTGTTTTTTGGAAGCAAATCCGGAGAAACTCTTAACAACCGATCCTCAAATGCTCCTGGCAGCGGTTTGAAGTATAGAAACAAAGGCTGCTTGGTAATCAGAAGATTGATGTACGTAGCTGAAAGGAAACAAAGCTCCATGCTATGATATCCACTCATAGAATGGCTGCCTTTCAACCGTTCATTCCCCAATAAATAAGGCATTCCGTTCGCCAGAGTATTGAAGTAAATCCCTCCGTCATCGGTATCCAGGAAGAACGCGTTATAAAAAGCGGTCACTTCCCGCGCCAGACGGTTATACTCATCATCTTTCAGGATACCGTGCATGATTAAGTAGGCCAAAATGGCTTGTTCCTGTTGCCACCAGGCTTTCCGGTCGTGCCAGACAAACTCATAATGCTCCCCGTCCGGCTTTTTAACACGCTCGACCACATCATACCATCCACCCCGCTGCCGGTCGCACCCGAATTCAGGCATGAGTTCTGCAATTTTTCTCGCAAAATCAACATAAGAGTCTTTAGGCCTCAGTGATTGCATTCGCATAAGGTTCCAGGCGATCTTCAGGTTATGCCCCACAACCGCACGATCCTGTTGCCATCCCCACTCCTGATCTTTGCTCCAATCTTCGAAAAAGCGCTCCTGAACAAACGGGCTGTTATCATAATCCGGGAAATATTTCGTGATGGTATCAAACGTATACTCCAGAAAATCCGCATGCTCCTTCTTTCCAGTAGCCAGATACAAGTTAATCAGATACGCCGGCGCATGATCGCCCACCGAATTCCAGTTCTTTCTGGCCCGGTTGTGTCCCAGTGAATCTGCTCTTGGATCCAGAGAAATAGGGTCAATGTGAGAAAAATAGCCCTCTTTCTCCTCGTCCTTATAAAAACGCTCAAACAAGGATAATGTGCGATCAATATCCCACATAATTTTCGGATCCCCGGTAATACGCATGGTCTGTGTGGGTCCGGCCAATGCATAAATCTGTTCATACATGGGGATGGAATCATAATCATCTCCAAATTCGGATGTCAACAGCTTGGTTTCTTTATCACCTTCCATCTTTATTCCATGATACCAGTATACAATATCTTCATCCATATCGTAGAAGCGCATATGCTCCCTCAAGTACGCAGTACCTTTTTCAGCCGCTTCGAGAAAAGCATCTTTACCGGTAAGCATGTATGCTGAAGCGAATCCATAGACCAGCCTGGAAATGGTATCTGTTTCCTGAAGATAATCCCCCTTTTTGGTTCCTCCCAAATGCAGTATCGTTCTGTAGTCGCGGTAATTGATCTCTCCATCCGGATGGTTAAACTGCCATTTCAAATACGACTCTCCGATAGAATCAATTTGCTGTATCCACCATGCCGGCTCCTCGTGACGGTAGCGGCCGGGGCCTTTGGCAGGAAACACCAGCCATTGAGCCAGAAATACTCTTTCCTCCGGGGCATTTCCCGGATAATACGTTCCATAGGCGAACAACGGTTGCCTCGGAAGCGATAATAACGTGTTGATATCTCCTGTTGCATCCTGGTATCCTTCTCCCAGATTCTGAACATATCGGGCATAGCAGTTATCGCTTAATTTTATATTAAAAAGTCTGCCATCCGAGGTTTTAATGGAAGCACTTCGCTCTGAAAGTTTAAAGTCTGTCACATAACCTGCGATGGTATCCGAAAACGTAAAGTCTATGTTCATCGTGAATCCTTTTTAAGATGGTTGGAATAAAAAACGAAACTGCCGTTCAGCAAAAATATAAATGCCGATAACAAACCCGCCCCAGACGGTGCCTATGGCTGCAATAGATCCCCAGCCGTACGTCAGGTTGACCAACTCCATGCGTGAGGCCGAGTAATAGATTATGATGGCAAAAAGAACGCCAATAATAAAGTTCAGGGGATGCCTCCCTTTTAAAAAAGCGAGATATCCCGGAACTCTGGCGGCATAGTTCAGCCAAAGCGCGCAAATCCAAAGCGGAGCAAGCGGAGAGGGCATCAGCCAGCGGGACGTTTCCGAGACACTGTACACCGTTGAGACTATCAGCAGGCTCTCCAAAACGAATCCCCCCAGGCCAACAAACAGGAAAAGCATCACCTTGGGTTTTAAGAGGCTTTTGTTTTTTAAAAGCTCATAACCGATGATCAGGCCCACCACCAATGGACCCAGCCATCCTGCTTCCTGAAGTGCGCCTTGATAACTTGCGACAATTCCGATAATAAAAATGGCTGTCATTACAACCTGATTAATAATTCCTTTAATCAGGTTATTGTAATAAATACGCTTATCCTGTTCCATTGGTTTACACTAAAACGGTTGCCCGCTTTTCTCTGAGTATAGAATGATGGTTTAGAGTGTCAGTCACCTGCCGGTTTCTGATACGGTTCAAAGGGCGGATAGACATCGGGGTCGACGACAACATCGATCAACGCCGGCTTTCCGGATGCCAAAGCCTCCTTGAATGCTTTTTCAAATTCGCCTATTTCTTTTACCAGGTATCCTTGTGCTCCGCAGGATTTGGCGTATAAAGAAAAGTCCGGGTTTTTAAAGTGATTGAACACTTCTTTCCCTTTGACCAGCAGGTTAAACATCTTAATAATGTTGTAATCACCGTTGTTGAAAATAATCCAAACTACCGGAACATTATGTTCCACGGCTGTCATAAGTTCAAAGCCTGACATTTGATAGTCCCCGTCGCCGCAGGCAACGACAACCGGGCGATCCGGATTCGCATATTTCACGCCTACGGCCGCGTTGACATTTGCGGCCATGGGACCAAAACTTCCCGGATTTTGATAATTTTGTCCTTCGTTTAATGACATAAAGGCATGTAGCCACAACATGTGATTTCCGGCATCGCCAAGGATGATGCTTTTTTCAGGCAATAACCGGGATATTTCCTTGGCCAGCATACCGGGGTGGATTTTTTCTCCTTCCTGCACAAGTGGCTTGTCTCTATGTCGTTCTTTTCCAAATACCTTCTTTGATTTTTCAGGTACCAGGGTTTTTAGTTTATCATGAATAGCTGATACCGCCGGCCCCGCATCGGAAACCATTCCATAGTCTGCTTTATAGACTTTATTGATTTCGTTTTCATCAATATTGATATGAAACAACAGTTTTTGATCAAAAATATCTTTTCTGAAACGCCAGGTAGCCCATTTAGTAAATGAATTACCTATGGCAATGACGGCGTCTGCGGATTTAAGGTATTCTTTCACTCCCGGGTCTCCAGAAACACCGGATACACCCAGGCACAACGCATGGTCTTCCGGCAAAAGCCCCTTTCCATCCATTGTAGTACAAAACGGCAACTGATATTCTTCCAAAAATGCCTGAACGGTCTTTTCAGCTTTGCTTCGCACACAACCATATCCCAATAAAACCAGGATTTTCTTGTCGTTTCGAATGATTTCGGCAATCGCTTCAGCAAACTGATCCACTTTTTTTTGCAATGCCAGAACCGGGTTTTTGACGAGTTTTATCGGCCGGTAGTTTTTAACCTCTGCATCAAAAATGCTATAATCTACATTAATATTTACGGGTCCGGGCCGGCCTTCAAACATCAGATGAATAGCCTCTTCGAGAATATCACACGTATACTCAGGATTCTCCAGAATAAACGACTTTTTAGTAGCCGCAGAAAAAATCGCCTGTCCATCAGGAGTTCTGTTCATGCCCCCGGAATCGCCCAGATCACCCATACCACGAAACTCTTTAGGAGTAAATGCCGGAAAAGAGAGTATGGGTAAAGAATCCGAATAAGCGACACACAAACCGGACAGCATATTAACCGCACCCGGGCCGGCAGAGGAAAAACAAACCCCCGGTTTGTCAGAAAACATGGCATATCCACAAGCCATGAAAGAGGCGGCTTGTTCATTTCTGGGAATAATGGTTTTAATTTTCTCCGATCCATCCAGGGCAAATAATAGAGATGAGATAGATTGGCCGGATCCACCAAATACCGTATCCACACCAATATCTTCCAGATACTTAACGATCACTTCTCCTACGTTCATGGCATTTTATACGATTAAGGATTAAAAAAAGAAGGAACAAGCAGGACTATTCCTGCTTGTTCATATTGGAAAAACGAATCGTCTATTTCGATGCCAGTACTTCTACCAGCTTATCGCCATAGGCAACGGAAGATTCCACCGACAATCCGGTTACAAACGGCCAGTCATAGGCCACACATGGTTTCTCTGGAGTAGCCATATCATCGGCCAACACCTTTCCATCGGGCCCGACGGCATCTTCCACGATATCCTGGAGGGGAATGGCAAACCCCGGAGTCATCAAATTGGTCCCCTTATTATCCTCTGTGGCTTCGTATAAATCGTACGTCAGATCAAAGTCTGCAAAATCCCACTTTCTTGGATGCGCGGTCACCGTTTTACCATAAATAACGCTACGGTAACCCTTTTCAGGATCTCTTGTAAATGCGAGGGCACCCACTGAATAGCAAATGGCTCCAACCAGCTTGTTATGGTCAACACAATGCTTAATCATTTTATGCACATTGATATTATTACAAATATCCAGAGGTGTGCCAGGGCCTCCGGTCATAACCAATGCATCATAATCCTTCATATCTACATCCCGAATGGAGAGCGGATTATCCAGTTCTCCGTTCTTAAGCAACTCTTGCGTTCTGCTCACGGCATGAGGAGTATTCACTTTAACATCCTGATATGCATCAATAAACTCGGTATCCATGCTCATAGCAATGGGAAGCGGCTTTTTACCCAAATAGGTTGCCAACGTAAGTGAATGACCCGCATTCTTCAAAGCATCCCATGGTCCTTGCAGTTCAGCGGACCAAAACCCGTAATTTGTTGCTAATACCAATACTTTTTTCATCTTGATCACCTTTGTTTTGTGGTTGTATCTGTTAAAAAATGATAATCGGAAATGCCGCATTTATGCAGAAAATCCCTGATTTAATTACATACTTATTTCTTTGGGCGGACTAAAAACATCAATGGCCTCGGTTTCCCCAACAGACACAAAGGAATGTTCTGCATTTGACGGTACAAAGTAAAAATCACCGGCTTTAAGCAATTGGGTTTCTCCATCAATAGTGACCCTGAACCCCCCTTTGATGATATATCCAAACTGTTCGGCATCGTGGCTGTGAGCCGGCAGAGAGACATTATCTTCAAAATTCCAATGCATCACATTCATATTCTTCCCGCTGCCGAGATACTGTCCAAATACCCCCTTGAAAACTTCCTTCTTTTCAATTTTTTCTGCGTATCCAAACTTTTCCATGATTGATACTCCGTATTATCTGTCGTTTTGATCTTCATTTCCGTTTACATCAAGTGCTTTTGCAACTCTGAATCCCACATCAAAATAGTAGGTGTAGCGATAGTTGGTATTGTACCGATACGCACTGAACGGCATATTGTTAGCATGTCTGAACCAGCTTCCGCCTCTTTTTTGCTTATAAACCCCGTCCACCGGTCCTTTTGGATCCCGTTCGGCACGTTCTGTATAGAGGCTATACCAGTCATTAACCCACTCCTCCGCATTACCTGTCATGTCATACAGTCCCAAATAGCTGCGGCCTTTTTCAAAAGATCCAACGGCCGTTGCGGAACCCACACTCAGATCAAAATTGGCTCTCTCCTCCATATTGGTGAACTCATTTCCCCATGGAAACAAGCGTCCATCCGGGTATCTGGCAGCGTACTCCCATTCCGCTTCAGTGGGAAGCCGATAACCCGGGCCGAACTCGTTGGACCAGTCGCTCAGCTGATACAATCCTTCATACCCCGCAATCCGGTTAAGCATATTGGTAAAGAATGCCGCCCCAAACCAGGTGACATACACAACCGGATGATCTTCCTTTCCCTCTTGTACGACAAAACGCCCATCATCAAACCGAATCGCATTTTTGATCCCCCTGAAATTCCCGTCCAGCACAAGAAGCACCTGCTGATCTCCTTCTTTGTTTCTAACCTGAATGTTCTTCTCATAATCACCGGTCAAAAGACCATGCTTCAGTGCATAATTCAGCATGGCAGCATACTCACGATTGGTCACTTCATAGGTACCCATTTGAAAATCCCGGCCGATGGTTACCTCACGGACAGGATACCCTAAACGAAATCCATTCTCCAGCACCTGTCCCTGATAAAAGGTGCCCGCGGGGACGAGTGTCATTTCAGGTATGCTAAACGCTTCCACATTACGCTCATCCGAACCACTTACATGTACCGGAGCTCCTGTCAAAAAAAAGAAACATACCGCAAGAAAGACTCCTGTTTTCATGTGATTTACATCCATTTTGTTACCATTAGCTTATTCATAACGACCATTAATCAAGATCAAAGAACTATACCCGGCCAAGATTAAACGGTGGATACACCTCAGAATCTACGTGTACATCAATCAGGCAAGGCCTGTTACGCTCCATGGCTTTCCGAAGTGCCGGCCCGAATTCCTCAATTCGCGTAACCTTATACCCTTCAGCACCACAAGCTTCCGCATACTTGACATAATCAGGATTATTAAACTTCATAAATGCTTCGTCATCAAAGTGATCCACCAGAAATTTTTTGATAACATTATATTCGCCGTTATTAAAAATAATCCAGGTAACCGGTATCTGATATTGTACCGCTGTGAGGAGTTCAAAGCCACTCATCAGGTAGCACCCGTCTCCGCTACCGGCAATCACCATTTTATCGGGATGAGCGCATTTCACCCCAATCGCGCCATTGGTATGACTTGCCATGGGTCCGAAGGAGCCCGGGTTCTGGTACCGCTGATTTGTATTTAGATTCAGATAACCACTGAGCCAAAGCATATGCGATCCGGCATCTCCGAGAACGATCGCATTCGGAGGCAGATGATCGGACAATATTTTCACCATTTCTCCCGGATGAATTTTTCCTGAAGAAGATTGTGGGGATGAATCATAAAACATCTCCTTAGCCAGCCTGGGGACAGGGATAGCAGGATTTTTATCATCCAAAAGAAAATACAAAGCTTCAAGAGCCGGGGCGGCATCCCCTGTAATCCCGACATCTGCTTTGTACACCTTGTCAATTTCAACCGGGTCAATGTTTATATGAACGAGCTGCTTCCCCATTAGAAGATCGGTTTTGAACGCATACGTTGCATTTTGAGCAAACGAGTTTCCAACGGCAATGATCATATCAGACTCATTGAAGCGAGCTATGGCAGACGGATCGCCGGAAGTACCATACATTCCAACATACATGGGGTGCTGCTCTGGCAAAAAGCCTCTGCCATCCATCGTATGTGCAAACGGGATATTAAAACGCTCCACCAGTTTTTGCGCCATAGATTGTGCTCCACTTCGGATACAGCCATAGCCAAAAACAAAAAGGAGCTTTTTCTCATTTTCCAGAGCACTTGCTATGAGTGAAGCGGCCTGTTCCAGAGCGTTTTTTTGAGGAAGAACTGGTTGAACATTGATGGAGACCTTGCGTTTTTCAGGCACCTCAAACATGGCAACATCCTTCGGAATATGCACATTCACCGGTCCGGGCCTCCCCTCTAAAGCGATGTTAATAGCTTCTTCAAAAAGATCATAAGTATCTGCCGGATCTTCCAGAATATATGATTTCTTTGTTGTGGCCGAGAACATTGCATGAGAATCCGGGGTTCTGTTACGTCCCGTAGACTCATTTAGAGCTCCTTTACCACGTTGGTTCGCTGAAGTGTACCCTGTTACAGAAACGACCGGAAGCGAGTCCGAATAAGCAACAGCCAACCCCGAGAACAAGTTAAAAGCACCAGGCCCACCAGTTGCAAAACATACTCCCGGCTTATCAGAAAACATGGCATAGCCACAGGCCATAAAAGAGGCGGCCTGCTCATTTCGTGTAATAATCGTTTTAATTTGAGGAGAGTCTCTCAATGCAAGTAACATAGTGGCATTGATCTGGCCACTTCCTCCAAAAACATGATCAATACCTGCCTGTTCAATTATGTCGACAATTGCCTGATTTACGTCCATATATTTTTTAATAAAGAACCATAAAAGTACTCCCGGGTCAGAAGCAGTACCGCAGAACGGATCTTGCTTTGACGATCAAATTTTTTCCAAACCAACTCTTTGGCGAATTCTCAGGTTGCAAACGGCACGCTCATAGAATTCACCAAGCGTAAAAAAACACTAATAAAGATTTTCAAGACAATGCAATCGACGTACAGAATGCGTGTACAACAATGTCAAAGAATAGAGAAAGAACTCTTTTCATGTAATACGGCCTGTTCCGGAAATAGATCCCTCACCATTTTTGGCTTATCGGCCAATTCGATTCAAATCATAATCAGATCTACACACCTTTTTAGAATATCATTAGGTGCGCTCATATCGCAACGCTTATTTAATGCGTTGGATAATTGCTCTGGCCAACAAGTTACAATGACCGCCTGTCCTGGCAGTGATCAGGTCATCATCTACGACCAAATCCTGATCAACATATACTGCCCCATAATTCTTTACATCTCCTATCAGGTTGTTATGAGCAACCATTTTTCGTCCGCGTACGACTTCAGAAACCGGTGAAGCCAGCCACAAACCATGACAAATAATTCCTTTAATAATGTGCTTCTTTTGGAACAGCTTCTTTAAAAAAAGGGATGCCGGCGGAATTTTACCGGTATCTTCGGTATATCTTAACCGGTCTGATACCATGCCGGCCGGCACGATAAATGCCGAAAAGGAGTCTATTTCACTCTCTGTCAGAGACTCAAAGTCATTGGAACAATAAAAAGGAGCTCCATATTCATGTCCTTTAAATGTCAATGCATCCTGCCCCCACAGCCTGGAATAAAACGTTACCTCTATATCCTCTTCAGGAAATCGCAGCTGGTAATAAAAAATCTCATTTTCATAGAAATCACTTTCTATAAAAACACCTATTCGTTTTTTTTCTTTGTCCATATCTCACCCCTGAAAGTAAATAAGATAAAAAATTACATGGTAATGAAACGTGTAAGCTTCTCCCCTCAAATAAAAAAAGCCTACCTGATACTTCTGTTCCTATGGGTAGAGTACAAAAAAAAAAGAAGTGATGTTTAATAAATTTTAATAAAAAATCGATTTAAAAATATTTTTTCATTTAGTCATTGGCAGCCTTTCGTTTTTTGCCCAAAAGAAATTGACCTTTCTTTACCTGAACCTTTTTCTCACAAAAGGCCTGAACAGGCTAACACTTTCCAAACAAGTTGCATCTCTCTACTTAACAAGTGGAAAACGAAAAGACAACGGCGAACAAAATCCATCCGCCGTTGTCTTATAAATGAATATCAGGCTTGCTCTTCCAGTTCCAGTGACATTTCTTCCAGAGTACGTCCCTTGGTCTCCACGATCACTTTCCTCACAAAAAGATAGGCGACTATTCCAAAGAACGAATAGATTCCATAAGACAAGCCAAGGCCTATGGAAGTAAGCAGTAACGGGAACGTCATTGTAATCAGGAAGTTTGATCCCCATTGTGCCATACCACATACGGCAAGAGCCGCTCCCCTGAAACGATTGGGAAACATCTCACCCAACATAACCCACATGATAGGTCCCCAGGTGAAAGAGAAAAAGAGAACGAAACCCTGAGCAGCAAACAAAGCCAGTGTTCCTTCTGTTGGATTCATTTCCAGGGTTCCGGCATCGCCTTGTGCAGCAAAACCAAAGATGATGGCCATACAAGCGAGCATAAAAGCCTGCCCAAGGCCGCCAATCATCAGAAGGGGGCGTCTTCCTACACGATCCACCAGTACAATGGCAACAAATGAACCAAAAACCATAACCAGGCCAGAAACCACATTGGTAAACAGAGCATCAGCTTCTGTAAATCCGGCGGATTGCCACAATACCGCTCCATAATAAAGAACCACATTGATCCCGGTAAACTGCTGAAGCATCGCAATACCTATACCCGCAATGACAATCGGATGCAGTTTTCCTGTTTTAGAGGAGATGATATCGCTCAACTTTGACTTCTTTTCAGAAAAAACCGTCTGCTTGATTTCATCTACTTTCTTTTTCACATCAATGGTCGAAGACAACCTGGACAAAACGCCTTCTGCCTTCGCATATTTCCCGGCAGCAACCAAATATCTGGGAGATTCCGGAATAAAAAAGAGTGCAAACAAGAAGAAAGAAGCAGGGATAATTTCTGCCCAGAACATCCAGCTCCAGGCTCCGAAGCCCAGCCAAAGCGTTTCAGTAGATCCACCAGCAAGTTTTGCTATCTGGTAGTTACTCAAAAAAGAAGCGGTAATACCGACAATAATGGCCAATTGCTGAAGGGAAATTAGGGCTCCCCGGTATCTTGCCGGAGAAATTTCACCGATATAGGCCGGGGCAATAACACTGGCCGATCCTACTGCCAGTCCGCCAAGAATACGATAGATGACAAACTCAAAGGAACTTCCGGCAATTCCGGAGCCATACGCGCTGATGATAAACACACAGGCGGTGGTTAACAAGATGGGCTTCCTTCCATATTTATCAGCCAGGTTACCGGCGAAAAAGGCTCCGACGGCACAACCCAGCAGCATAGAAGCCACATTGAATCCGGTTCCAACGGCATCTGAATCAAACGCCTGTTGAAGTGCGTCAACGGTGCCGTTGATCACTCCGCTGTCGTATCCAAAAAGGAAACCGCCAAGTGCGGCGATTACAGAAAGAAAGATGATACGCGCTTTGTTTTCACCTGCCGTATCATTTGGTACATGTGTAGTCATAATAATAGTATTGAAATTGGATCGTTTTTTCCTGATCTGTGCTCTGTTC
Organism: Balneolaceae bacterium ANBcel3; assembly: GCA_030012235.1. Taxonomy (GTDB): domain Bacteria; phylum Bacteroidota; class Rhodothermia; order Balneolales; family Natronogracilivirgulaceae; genus JASCXY01. The sequence continues at coordinate 11,645 of JASCXY010000043.1, forward strand.
GGATGTTTTTTCCCGGCATGTTGTGTCTTCCGTCACACCTGACCTCAATCGTTTTTTTGACTCAATAAATCACGTATGTAAGCCAGGCTTAAAGGTACCCGTTCGTGCACATCCTCTGTTTCATCTTCGATATACAGATATTCGATAGAAGTATTGCTCGCCAGGCGTAATACTTCCGGAAAATCAACTTGCCCCTGGCCCAGGGGTACATCATACCGGGAAGGTGCCCGTCCCGAGTAGTCTCCTTCGACTCCTTTTTTTAAGTCTTTTAAATGCATGGAAATAAACCGGTCCGGATATCTTTTCAGCAAGGCGGCCGGATCATGGCCGGGGTGGGCTACCCAAAAAACATCCATCTGAAAAGAAACGTAATCCGGATTGGTTTCACGAAGGAGAACATCAAACAAGGTACCATCATCATGCGGACTAAATTCATACCCATGATTGTGATACGCAAACTTCAACCCGGCATCCCTAAATACTTTTCCCGCTTTATTAAAATCTTCCGCCGCATTTAATACGTCTTCCAGATCAAACGGGGGCTCATGCGGAATCCAGGCGACCCGCACATGCCGGGCTCCCAGGATGTGCGCTCTTTCTATTACACTTCTGGTATTTGAAACGGCTTCCTCGTAACTAACGCCCAGTGAAGTGCAACGAAGCCCTCGTTCATCAATCTGCGCCCGAACTTCCTCAGCAGAATACCCGAACAGGTTGGAAAACTCAATATGCTGAAAACCCATCTCTTTGATGATGTCCAGCGTCCCCTCAAAGTCCTTTTCAAACTGATGCCGGAACGTAAAGGATACCACACCGGGATCAGCAGGGTCAAATTTTTCATGATCGCCCTGAGAGAATGCCACGGTACTCACACAAACTAAGATGAGAAAAACGAGGATTACAGGGACAACGCTTCCACAAAAATAACGATCCGTCATATGATTCACCCAATATTAACGCCTAAAAAAGCCTTTGATCAATATGATGAAAATTGAGGAAAAAAAAACACCCTTTTTTGGCAAAAGAATGTAAAGAGCGGCTCTTTTTCAGAGGTTTAGTTTAGCCATAAAGAATAGAAGAACGAGTTTTTCACCATTTAGCCACTACTTTATATGCCATTTTCATAAAAAGCCGAAGAATGGCTCAGTTCTTGTATGATCATTATAAATGGTTAATGGATTTGTTTTCCAGAATCGCGGGCCATAAAATAGTTGTAATATACGTTTTTCGTTATAGTAATCTTCCTAAACTATTCCTGATGCTATCCGAACCTTTTTTTCTTACAAAGAGTTATCTGGTAGTCAGAGCCCGGAAAGAGAGTGTTTGCCCGGACCAAAACATCAAAGACTAAACAAAAACATCCATAAATGAACCGCATACTCATTCCCACCATAGTGCTCGTTGTGCTTGTTTTTCTGGCCGCATATTTCTTTTTGGATGCTCGCTCCGGATCATCCTACGGAAGACCTAATTGTGACTGGCCGCTGACATATCGCATTGGACTCATCGATGAAGAGTTTTCTATTACCAGCGATGAACTGACTGAAATTCTTGATGATGTGGAATATATTTGGTCTTCTCCCTTTCAAAGGCCCGTTCTTCAGCGAAGTAATAACGGTGACCTGACAATAAATTTAGTTTATAATGAAGATCAGGAGCGAACAGACCAGAGAAATATCCAATCAAATCAACTAGAGCAAAAATACAACCAATACAGAAATCAACTGTTCGATTATAACCGCCTCCAGGATCAGCTTACGAATAAACAAGAAGAACACGGGTTATTGCTAAACCAACTTGAGAGCCACATTCACCGGTATAATAAGAACGTTCGGGAAGACCGTCTCTCCAGAGAGGAGCTTCAAACGAAGGAAGCCTCCATTCGACAGTTGCAACAAGAGTTTCAACAATCTGCCGATCAATTGACGGAACTTGCACAACGTGTGGATGATGAACGTGCGAAGCTAAACACTTTTGGCCATGAGCTAAACGCACAAACTCAGAAGTTTAATGAACGGTTTGCTGTGACGGATACCTTTAATCAGGGAATGTATATTCGCAGCAGAGGAGAAGAGATGATCATTATATACCAATACGATTCGTATGACCACCTCCGGCTTGTCCTCGCTCATGAGTTTGGCCACGCACTTGGATTGGGCCATGCCGAAAAGCCCTCTTCTATCATGCATGCGCTTCTTGCAGAACAAAATTTGTTAGATCCATCGCTTTCAGAAGAAGATATTCGCATGCTGAAAGAGCAATGTGGCATAGAATAGGCCTTTCCCCGGGCGGATCTTCCTAAAAACACGCTTTTAGCTCTTTACTTCGCAGTTCCGATAGTTCTTTTCGTGCAAAAAGACCCCTTTTTCTAATTCGTTTGTACACAAACGCCTGAAGGAGTATCTCTTTTTTTCCCTCGCACCCATAAAAAAGGCTCCGAAAACGACTTTCCGGAGCCTTTGACTAAATAAGGACCGTACCCGGCTGTTACAATCCGAGTATTTTTTTATTAAGCTCATTATCCGCACCAGAGCCCGCAAAATCATCAAAAGCTCTTTCTGTTTTACGTATAATATGCCCGGCAATGAACGGTGCTCCTTCAGCCGCTCCCTGCTCGGGATGTTTAATGCAACACTCCCACTCAAGCACCGGCCAGCCATCGAAATCGTACTGAGCCATTTTGCTGAAGATGGCGGAAAAATCTACATCTCCATCGCCCAATGACCGGAAACGACCCGGACGATTTACCCAGTCCTGGTATCCGCCATACACCCCTGAACGTCCCGTTGGGTTAAACTCGGCGTCTTTGACATGGAATAATTTGATTTTTTCATGATAGATATCGATAAACTCCAGATAATCCATCTGCTGAAGCACAAAATGGCTGGGGTCGTATATGATATTCACACGGGGATGATCTCCGGTGGCCTCCAGAAATCTCTCATAGGTAATTCCGTCATGAAGATCCTCTCCCGGATGGAGTTCATAGCATACATCCACCCCATATTCATCAAACGTATTCAGGATAGGCAGCCAACGGTCGGCAAGCTCACGAAAACCTGTTTCTACCAAACCTGCGGGCCGTTGAGGCCACGGGTACATGGTATGCCACAACAATGCTCCCGAGAATGTGACATGTGCGTTCAACCCAAGGTTTCCGCTTGCTTTAGCAGCATACATCATCTGCTGGATAGCCCACTCGGTACGTGCTTTAGGATTGTTGTGCACTTCGGGAGGAGCAAATCCATCAAAGAGCTTGTCGTATGCCGGGTGAACAGCCACAAGTTGTCCCTGTAAATGGGTAGCCAGATCGGTGATTTCCAGTCCGGCTTCCTGTACTATCCCTTTTACTTCATCTGCATATTCTTTGCTTTCGGCGAGTTTCTTTAAATCAACGCAACGGGCATCAAACGTCGGCAATTCAACCCCTTTATATCCGAGACTTGCCACCCATTCACAGATCGATTTCAGGTTGTTAAAAGGGGCTTCATCCCCCATAAACTGTGCTAAATAAATTGCTGGATCTTTCATAGCTATAAGCGATTTATGCTGTCGGCAAAACCAGTAGTTCCACCATACAGCGCGTGTATGATTTGTACGAATTATTTAAAGGGAGTCCACTTCTGCCGGCTATTGCTGGATGCAATCACGGCCTCAACAAAACGCATTCCCCTGAGTCCATCTTCCACAGAAGGGAAATCGGCCTCATCAGGTGTTGGTTTTCGTCCGGCAGATACCGCCCGAAGCGTTGATGCAACGTTCCGGTAGATGTTCGCGAATGCTTCAATATATCCTTCCGGATGCCCTCCGGGAACCCGGGTATTGTACATGGCCGAAGAAGAAAGGTATCCACCGTGATTGGCTCCGGCCCGATAGATTTGAGCCGGTCCATCCAGTTGCTTCACTATCAGAGTATTTGGTTCCTGCTGATGCCATTCGAGTCCGCCCTTTTCGCCATATACGTAGATTCTAAGAGCGTTTTCTTCTCCGGCACATATCTGACTGGCATGCAATATTCCTTTGGCACCATTATCAAAACGCAACAAAACGCTCACATCGTCATCCAGCTTCCGCTTTTCCACCATCGTGCTGATATCCGCGCAGATTTCCGTGATTTTCAACCCTGAAATATACTCAGCCAGATTTTCTGCATGGGTACCAATATCCCCCAAAGCACCTGCCGGCCCCGACTGCTTCGGATCAGTCCTCCAGGAAGCTTGTTTATTTTCACTTTCAAGAAACGTAGATAACCATCCCTGAGGGTATTCAACGACAATCTTCCGAATAGCTCCCAGTTGTCCGCCACGCGCCATATCACGGGCCTGCTTGACCATAGGATAGCCTGTATAAGTATGGGTAACGGCGAACTGAAGTCCGGTTTCTTTGACCAGACGGGCAAGTTCTTCCGCTTCATCGGCCGTCACGGTAAGGGGTTTTTCGCAAACAACGTGAAAACCGTTTTCCAATGCTGCTTTTGCCACCGGAAAATGAACATGATTGGGGGTTACAATGGCCACAAAATCCATTTTTTTATCATCCGGCAGGGCTTTTTCCTTTTCGAACATCTCCTGATACGACCCATACACACGATCATCCGGCAAGTAGTAGTCTTTACCCGATTCCCTGGAACGTTCCGCATTCATGCTGAATGCACCACAAACCAGCTCGATTTGTCCGTCCATGAGCGCCGCTTCACGGTGAACTTCTCCGATGAAAGCTCCTCGTCCGCCTCCCACCATTCCCATTCTTATTTTTCTGTTTTCCATGGCTGCTCCTATTCCATTTAATTCTTTGTTCACGTTATCATTCGGGCGCATAAAATCCTTTTGATTCATGTTACTATTGCAACAACCATCAAAAAATAACCATCCATGCCGAAACCCGGCATAACGCTTCAAAGCCCGATTTTTTCCTTACTTTGGAACAATAAAGAATCCGATAACCAGGAACAAGGTTTTTAATAACAAAAAACCGCACCCGCTCCCACCGCTTTCAAAGAAAGTTCCCGGTAGTTACGAAGTGCGGTACAGGCAGCCGATCAATCAAACACGCTCCCGTCTCTCTTAATGTATGTAACGGGTTCTTTTTGGAAGGGTTTAAAACTGCATCCTGAATCCACTTACAACGGTTATAGCTTGTCCGGATTCATTTCCGGGGCCGCTGTTTTCTGCCAATTCAGCACCAAGCATAAACTTGAGGTTGTCTCCAAAAACGTAATAGTTCACACCGGCATATACTGCAAAGTAGTCTTCACCGGCTCTGTAAATCGATGGAACACGATCTGCATATCGGTTATGTCCAATGGCGACCCCCGTATCGGCAGATGCATTTTCATATCTTAAAACCGCCTGAAGATTTCCCGGAACAATGAAATATGAAGGCATTACATAAAAGCCGCTAACGGCTTGGTCATCATGACTCGTTCCGTTCATAAACTCTGCCCGAAGGTCAAACTGCTCGATACCAAATCGTGCACTTATTGCAAATGCATTTTCAAAGGCGTAATAACCGGTCTCGTCAGTACTATGGAGAAAATCGCCTCTGAAATCCAGGCGCATTCCATTATTCATCAGCCTGCCGGCCTGAAGGCCAACACTTGCATTGAGCAGGTAGCTGTCCATATCCGCGCCCATCCGGCCTGTTGCAACAGACTGGCCGTTATATACACCCAGATAGTATGAGAATGCCTCAATCGAACCATGCACCCTAA
>JASCXY010000430.1 GCA_030012235.1 Balneolaceae bacterium ANBcel3
CATTGCTGTCCACTTAAAATAATTTAAGGGACAATTGGTTGTAATTCGGTTCTTTGACAACTTGATAGTTCACGTTTTTAAGCAACTCATCAACGGGTGTTTTATCTAAAAGTGATATACCCAGAACCTGTAGAATCTCGTAGGTTGATCGATCTATTTTAAAGCTGGATCCTACAATGGCTACAAGACAGTAAGCAATAATAGCCGAATACACCTGGATACACACGGCATTTTCTGAAGTACCCCAGAAGGCCTTGATTTTCAGATGTTGTTTGATCCATTTAAAAAACAGTTCAACCTGCCAACGGTTTTTGTATAGATAAGCAATCTGTTCAGCTGAGAGTTCAAAGTTATTTGAAAGAAAGACGAATGTTCTGTCTGATTCCTTATCATAAAACCGGACTCTTCGCAGCTTTTCCGGATAATCTTTCGATACGTAAAAGCCAGACAGTTTGCCAATCTGATCACTTTTAATCCCGGCTTTCTTGTTGCTCTTTCTTGAACACATGCAGTTAAATTGAAGGTTTGATTTTGCTCGTACTACAAAAAAAGCAGAATGCTGTGTAATCTTGTAAAGTCGTTGGTAATCAACGTAGCCTCGATCAAAAATGTAGTATGCTTCGGGCTCATATAAAAGATAGTCCATAGCATTAACATCATGAACCAGAGCCGGTGTAATGTGAATAAAAGCAGGAATTTGCGTGGTAACATCGAACAAGGTATTGATCTTAATACCTCCTTTGTTTTTGCGGAATTTGGCCCACCAAAATACACTTAAACAAAGATCGATTGTGCTGGAGTCGAATGCATAAACCTGGCCTTTGACTTTAAAATCATCGTTTTTTCGTACTTTACGTGCTATAGCTACCACGTGATAAGCAAATTCTTCAAATATTTTGCTATTCCTGTTTTCATTAGCTTTGGCGAGGTTACTGCGAGTAACGCTTTTCCCAAAACCCAAGTGGTAGGATTTTCCTCCATGAGCACTAATGGCGACAATCAAATCTCGCAGACTATCACGGTTGGTAAGTTGACCAAAAACCATGCACAGCAGCTGATTCCAGCAGGTGAAGTGTTTTACGTATTTATTGCCGTTATACTTTCTGACAAACTTGTCAAAGATCCTTTGAGGCAAAAACTCTACAATCTGAGCGAATACGTATTTTCCTTGATTCATGGTTACTCGTTTTTGAAGTAAACCTAATCAATTCAAATCGTCACCGCACTAAAAAGCTTTTAAAGCGTTAACTATCAATAAGTTCAAAGAA
>JASCXY010000431.1 GCA_030012235.1 Balneolaceae bacterium ANBcel3
TCCGTCGAGATACGATCGCATCTCGGCCAGTTCAGAAGCGCTGGATATCTGCCAGGGCTGCGCCATGGATCCATTTCCCCCTGAAAATTGTGCAAGAGCAGTATGAGCAGTGAAAACAAAAAAAAGTGAAATAATTACAGAAAGGCTTATGCGAAAATTCATTTGTAGACCCCTTTTTCTCCCGGTTGACTGATTTAAGTACTCTTAGAAAATATAAAAAAACATATGTAATGTCACTAAAAGGCCGATATTTGTGCGAATAGTGATTTAAATATGCAGACAAAGTGATTGTTAATTAATGACCTGTATAAAACGGAATGTGCGTATTGAATAAGATGTTAGGTTTAATAAAAAGATATACTTGTGGCACGTATAATTGTTGAAAGATGTATTTGACAAGCACAGACTATCTGCGCCATCGATATTTAAGCAATGGAGCATATGGCTGCCGTTTAAATCCACCCGCATTAAAGCTCAATAAGGAACGGCATTCCGGGCAACCTCAATGTCCGCTGCAACTTCCGGGCGTACATGTTCCCAGTGGAAGAGGATCTCATCGTCGCGTTCAAAGCTTCCACCCATGTGGTGTGTCAGGTGCATATCTTTATAAAGTGGCCGGGTGATTTCAACTACACGATCCCAGTACTCCAGGGCCTTCTCCATGTGCATGACAGCGATTTCCCGTTGTTCCTCGTTACCAGTGAGCCGGAAGGTATGAAGCGACATGCCCCCTTTGATTTTTTCAGCGAAATGAAGGCCGAGATAAGCCCAGGTTTGGACATCAGAAACTTCGTAAAGCAACGAGGCATTACCAGTGACGTCGATATCCCCGACCAGCTCCAGTGCTTTATGGTTATCTTCCTTAAGTTTTGCTGCCAATTTGGGTGGAGTCATACGATGTGCTTCGAACGAGCGGCCTTCCAGCGTATATTCGACATATTCCTGGATAGAGACATAACTTGGATCCAGAGGTGGATGTTTGATCATCCGGTCTACAGAGATATAGTCCATGGTTGAGGACTCATAATCGTCGAAGTTTTCATTGAGAGAAAGGAATCCTTCGCTGTACAGAGTGAAATCCCAGCGGAGATCTCTGGAAGAGGCAAGTCGCAGGGCGGTAGCTGAAGAAAGGGCATAAGCATCCAGCAGGTTTCTGGTTTCGGGCCCGTAGCGTCGTTCAAAGGCGTTTCTGAAGACCTCGTCCGGGGTATCAGGATTGTATAGAAGCCTTCCCCAGAGCTTATAAAAGAGCCATTGGCGTTCAAAC
>JASCXY010000432.1 GCA_030012235.1 Balneolaceae bacterium ANBcel3
CCCGTCGCGATACGATCGCATTTCGGCCAGTTCAGAAGCGCTGGATATCTGCCAGGGCTGCTCCATGGATCCATTTCCCCCTGAAAATTGTGCCAGGGCAGCATGAGCAGTAAAAACAAAATAAAGTGAAATTATTACAGATAGGCTTATGCGAAAACTCATTTGTAGACCCCTTTTTCTCCCGGTTGACTAGATTAAGTACTTATTATAAAATATAAAAGAACACAAGCAATGTCACGGAAAAGCCGATATCAGAATCATTTTTGGCGTAGGTGTGCGTGGGAAGTAATTGTTAATTAATGACCTGTGTGGATAAATAAAAACACCATGAGTCATATGTTAGGTAAGGTGGGCCGATGTTCTCGCAGCGGGTGTAACAAAATATGCAGTATTTGACGGGCACAGGCCACCTGCTCCATCGTTATTTGAACAAAGGAGCAGATGAATGCCATAAAAATCCACCTGTTTAAAAATCAATAAGGAACGGCATTCCGGGCGACCTCTATGTCCGCTGCTACTTCCGGGCGTACATGTTCCCAGTGGAAGAGGATCTCATCGTCGCGTTCAAAGCTGCCACCCATGTGGTGTGTCAGGTGCATATCTTTATAAAGTGGCCGGGTGACTTCAACCACACGATCCCAGTACTCCAGGGCCTTCTCCATGTGTTGGACAGCGATTTCCTTTTGCTCTTCGTTACCGGTGAGCCGGAAGGTATGAAGCGCCATCCCACCTTTGATTTTTTCAGCGAAATGAAGGCCGAGATAGGCCCAGGTTTGGACATCAGAAACCTCGTATAGCAACGTGGCATTACCGGTGACGTCTATATCCCGAACCAATTCCAGTGCTTTATGGTTATCTTCTTTGAGTTTTGCCGCCAGTTTGGGTGGAGTCATACGATGTGCTTCGAACGAGCGACCTTCCAGCGTATATTCGACATACTCCTGGATAGAGACATAACTTGGATCCAGAGGTGGATGTTTGATCATCCGGTCTACAGAGATATAGTCCATGGTTGAGGACTCATAATCATCGAAGTTTTCATTGAGAGAAAGGAATCCTTCACTGTACAGTGTAAAATCCCACCGAATGTCTCTGGAAGAGGCAAGCCGCAGGGCAGTAGCTGAAGAAAGGGCATAGGCATCCAGCAGAGTCCGGGTTTCGGGTCCATAGCGTTGTTCAAAGGCTTTTCTGAATACATCGTCCGGGGTGTCCGGATTATAGAGCAATCTTCCCCAAAGTTTATAAAAAAGCCACTGCCGTTCAAAG
>JASCXY010000433.1 GCA_030012235.1 Balneolaceae bacterium ANBcel3
AAAATAAGTCCAACACCTATTCGCAACAGCAGCAACGACACATCCTTACCATTTTTATTTATAAAATTTTCCATTGATTTTTCGGTTTGATTTAAGATTTCCAAGGATAAGTATCACAAGTAAAACCATACATTTGTAACAGGAGTCATCGGTAAATCATTCAGCAGGAAAAGATACATGTGCAAAATATTGTAAAATTTTAATTGTAAGGAATGTGAAAGTTCGTGCTCTATAGTAGTGAAGGCCTTGAATTATCCCGTTTTTGGGAAATTCATTGCTAACAGACCTGAAAGTGGATCGGACGTTGAACCTCGTCCGATCCTGATTTTTTCCCTTCTCCAGGTGTCCCTTTCCCAGAATCAACATTTTCAGGATGGCGTCGAAAAGTATCTAAAAATCGATGTATTGTATGAACCAGGGGGATATCGATGACATGCAATATCGGATCCATTCGAAGGCAGTCTTTCAAAAAGAGTCACAGAAGTGGTTGAGTGAATATGAAAAATGCAGGAGAAAAGAATCTTCCAGCCAAGAACTTTTTGAGTGAGAAATGATCGTGTAGCGGGATTCAGTGAAGGGAGCGATTGTATAGATCTTGAAAAATATTTAATCAGAAAATATCTTTCTTTTCTTCGAGTTTATATAAAAAAACCTTAACCTTACGTTGATTATTTACAATAGGTAAAATTTAGTATTAGCGGGTATAGATTTGAAATTTCGATTGTTAATTAAGACGGTATTGCTGGTAACGCTGGTGGTTATGGCCGGAGCGTTTGTGGATCAAAATGGTTTTTTAGCCGAAAGCGGGTGGGTACAGAGCCAGATCGAAGATTTTGCAGGAGTGGAAGCTCGTGATGAAGAAGTTCCTGCAGATACGATGCGTGTTGATCCGTATGTTCAGAAAGTAAATGAATGGCATGAAAACCGGATAGAGCGTTTAAAAGAGGAGCAAGGATGGCTTCGATTGTCCGGAATGTACTGGTTAAGAGAAGGCGAGCAGATGTTTGGAAGTGGCAGTCGGGCCCGGATTCGGTTTCCTGAAAACAGCATCCCTGAATATGCCGGAATATTCGAATTAAAAGCCGACACCGTATCCATGCGAGTTGCCGGGAACATTGAAATCCGGGATGAGCGTGGCCGTGTTATTAGGGAGGGGGTGATTTATACCCCGGAAATGCGTCGTGAGTTAAGATACCGTGGATTAAACTGGTTTGTGGTTCAGCGGGATGACCGCTATGCCATTCGGCTATTTGATGACAA
>JASCXY010000434.1 GCA_030012235.1 Balneolaceae bacterium ANBcel3
TAAGTCATCTTATCCGAAAATTGTCCAGATTCTTGTTGCCGATGGAAGAAGCACTGACAAAACTGCGGACATTGTTCATGAGTTGTCATCCGGGGACAAAAGAGTTGAGCTTGTTGATAACCCTGACAGATTGCAGGCTGCGGGGCTGAACCGCTTAATTTCTTTAGCAGAAGGAGATCTTTTTTTACGTGCAGATGCGCATTGTGAGTATGCATCAGATTATGTTGAGAAAGCCGTTGAGGCATATATCGCGTCTGGTGCCTTAAATGTTGGTGGCCACCAGCGTTTTGTAGCAAAAAACAACGTTCAGGCGTATATCGCGTTAGCGGTGGATAGTTTTCTGGGAAGTGGCGGAGCTCTTTACCGCGATGTATCTTACAGGGGTTATGCCGATACGGTTTTTTTGGGCTGTTTCGATACCGTGACACTAAAAAAAGTAAATGGCTTTATTGAAGACAGTGTTACGAATGAAGATGCAGAGCTGAATATTCGGCTAGAGAAATTGAAGAAAAATGCCGTATACATTAGTCCCGGAATTAAGGTATGGTATTATCCGCGAAAGGATATTAAGTCTCTTTTTAAACAATATTACCGCTATGGAAAAGGAAGGTTTCTTACGGTTCTCAGGCATGAGCCCAGAAAATCTTTCAGAGGAAGTACTCCTTTTATCGCCATTGTTTTGCTGTTGATTCTCTTTATGTACTTGTTCCTGATAAATAAGGTGTTTTGGGTAATAGCTATCCTGTTTACATTATTAACCATTGTACTTCTATCGGTGATCCGGACGGTTAAGAGGAATTTAGCCACGTTTGAAACATATATATGGAGAAGTAACAAAGCCAGGGCTCCTGGAGTATTTAAAAGAGTTATTGGTACTACCTTAGTCATAGTCACAATGAATATTGCTCACTTTTGCGGGTTCGGTGTCCAATTACTGAAGTCTTTTGCCGGGGAAAAAAGCTGGTAGTACTTTCATGTTCGATATGGAGAATACATCCTTAATCCTGAATTAAGGATGTATTCTCAAGTTTTTGATCCCTGGTGTTTGTTTTGAAAAAAGCTGTTTTCGGGAGCAACTAACCGGAAGAGAAACTCGACAAGTTGTAACCCTGCTTGAGTTAATTCCTCATGCGATTTTGTGACACTATTTTATTAGAATCATTTTTCGGGTTTCATTAAAGTCAGGAGTCTGCAGACGATACAGGTAAAGTCCGGATGCCAGGCTGCTTGCATCAAATGGGACTATGTGGTTTCCGGG
>JASCXY010000435.1 GCA_030012235.1 Balneolaceae bacterium ANBcel3
GATATTGATCAAATCCTTCCGAAACAAGTTTCGACTCCTGTGCATTTGCCAAAGTAATACTAAAAACAAGGCATAAAGGCCATAGAAGAGCTTTTTTCATTTTTAAACCCTCCTATTTGGAAAAACTCCACCAATCAAAATTAAATAAATTATTCCCCTCACCACGGAATACAAAAATGAGGTCATGAATGCCTTCAACCTTATCGACGTTGCATTGTATTTCTTGCCAATTCAACTCTCCTCCGGTATTATTTACCTCACAAGATCCTATTGAACGGCCATTGGCACTATCCAACCTGATATCAATGAATCCCCCATCCGTACCGGAAGCAACTACAGCCTTAAATTGTTGAGCTCCCGAACCAAAATCTACCGATCGGACTTTAATATGGTCTCCATCGCTGATACTGGTTACAAATACATCGGAAACGCCCTCCTTATCTATAGTAACCCCACTAGACCAGGCAATGGTCTCTGCTTCTACACGGCCATACGGATTCAGATGAGCAACACCCTGTACGATCCCCTGTTTAGTTGGAATAATTCTGGGAATAGATCCATCGGCATTGTACTCAAACTGTTCAACACTAATAGATCGATTAAAGCCGCCACCGCCGGGAAGTTCTTCATTGTGATAAAATAAATACGAATTTCCTTTATAATCGATCACCCCGGGGTGATTGGTAAAAGCAAGCCCCGGATGTCTTCCCATGATAATGCCTCTGTAGGTCCATGGGCCTGTAGCCGTTGGAGCCGTCGAGTAGGCTATATATTCCGGAATACCTACCGCTGCAAAAACCATATAGTAAAGGTCGCCCCGTTTATACAGCCAGGGCCCTTCTTCATAATTTGTTGTATAGCGTTCATGCTCTTCCTCTCTCTCCCCAAAAGCTTCGGGAGTCATCTCTACCGCAACCACTCCGTTATCACCAATAGAGCGGTCAACCGAGATCATATCCTCATTCAATTTCGCATAATAAAGAACCGGGTTGCCCCAATACAAATACGCCTGACCGTCATCGTCGATAAAAACGGTAGGATCAATATCGTCCCAGATATAGCTACTCTCAACCAATCTTTCGCCTATTGGATCCTTAAACGGGCCATAAGGGCGATCGGCGACCAGTACTCCTATCCCATCGCCATGAATGGGGCAGTAGAGATAAAATTTTCCGTTCCTTTCAATGGCTTGTGGAGCCCATGCTCCATTATCCACATCTGACCACTCGAAGTCTTCCAAAGAAGCCACGGTGC
>JASCXY010000436.1 GCA_030012235.1 Balneolaceae bacterium ANBcel3
CAACAGAGATGCGGTAGGACAGGATCTTTTGGCGGCAGCAACCGCCGCACAGGGCATCTGGCAGCGTCCGGAAGCATTGGGTGGAGCTGGCAGAGACTTTACAGCGACTCCTGGTCCTGGTGCAGCAGCAGCTAACCTCGCGCCTTTACTCAACATTCCGGCCCCTCCGGGTGGAGTAGTTGGTGCTGTTATTACCAACGAAAATGGAACGTATGAGGTGTTGGCGCCAGAGGCGGCTCGGTTGGATATTGATGTAGAACCTGCGTCCTGGAATTATGAGATGGAACTTCGTGTGTGCCGTTACACAGATCCGGATACCGACCGTGCTGGCTGGAACTATGGTATCGACTATGGCGATGGAACAGGAACACCTCGTGGTTCAGTCGATTGTGACTAATCGTAGTTAGTTTCTGTTGACCTTATGGCCGTTAATAAGAACGGCCGGGGTTTACGTGAAGTATACAGGCAGAAAGGCTCGTTCAGAGCCTTTCTGCCGTTTTTGTACAGAGGGGAGAAATGGCCGTTTTTAGACTGTCGCAAAATGCTAAAACCAGCCTTTGTTTTTACGTTTTTTTTCGTATTCTTAAGGTGAAGCATTGGCGGGGCTTCGGAGAGAACAGCAGAAAAGCCCGTCTGGTAATCTGTAGTTATTAATTTGGAAGTGTACGATTATGCCCGAGTTTCGTTTTCAAGGGGCGAATGCCCAGGGGAAGTTGGTCCAAAGCGAATTTGACGCGCCCAGCCGCAAGGTGGCGCGGGAAAAAGTGAATAAGCTCGTTTCGTCCCGTGGGCTCACCTTGCGCAGCCTGGACGAGAAAACCCTTTTTACCTACAAGGTACGAAGAGACGGCAAAGCTGCAGTTCAGGGTGAGATGGAAGCCTATTCCAGGGAAGAGCTGGAACGCGCGCTCGTCAAATTGGGCTACAAGGTCGATAAAATCAATAAGAAGTGGCTGAACTTAAAAGGGGGGGTGGCCCAAAACGAGGTCGTTTCATTTGTACGTCTCTCCTCCGATTTATTAAAGCAGCGCCTGCCGTATGACCAGATCCTCACCTTGTTGCACGAAGATACGGCCAATCCCCGTATGAGGGAAGTAATTAAAGAAATTCAGAAGGATTTGCGGGACGGAAAAGAGGGCCAGGAAGTTTTTGGGAAACACGAATCTATTTTTGGAAAATTCGCCTGTTACATGCTCAGCGTGGCTTCTACCTCGGGTAACATGGCGCAGGTCTATGAAAGCGCGGCCAAGTTT
>JASCXY010000437.1 GCA_030012235.1 Balneolaceae bacterium ANBcel3
ATATTTCATACCGATTCTTTTTCTTTTCCTCGCCTCTTGTGGAGATACGGACTCCGGATCGGAGAAGGACTCTGAGTGGACAATTACGGATATGCTGGGCAGGACCGTTGTTTTTGAGGAGCGGCCTGAAACCGCTATTGGTCTTCGTGCCGGTGCACTGAGGCTTTTGGTCTATCTGGATGCTGTCGACATGGTTGCGGGTATCGAGGAGCCCGAGAGAGAGGCTATGCGCCCGTATTTATATGCCTGGCCTGAATTACGGCATAAGCGGGTAGCTGGCCCGCTTATGGGTGGGGATACCGAAATGCTGGTTTCTATTCAGCCGGATGTGATCTTTTTGACTTTTACCACAGCGGGTCAGGCCGATGATCTTCAACGAAGGACCGGTATTCCGGTGGTGGCGCTTGAATACGGTAATTTTTATGATCAAATGGAGGTGTTTTTTGAGGCACTACACCTGATGGCAGACGTTTTAGGGCGCGAAGAAAGAGCCAAAAACCTGGAGTACGAAATCCGAAAACAACTTCATGAACTTGAAGAACGAACGGCTGATATACCGGACAATGAACGAAAAAACGTTTATGTAGGCGGTGTTTCATATCGGGGAGCGAGAGGTATCCAGTCTACAGAGCCGTTTTATCCTTCTTTACAGTTCATACATGCGATTAACCTGGCATCCACATTGAATGAATCCCTCATCAACCCGATTCAGGGAACCTATGTTGATGTGGAGCAGATTCTTCTTTGGGATCCCGATATCTTATTCATAGATATGGCGGGCTGGAATGCGATACGAAACGAACTTCGGTCAGGTACCCCCCTGGCAGAAACGCTTACTGCTAGAAAAAAGGGTGAAATATATGCACTCCATCCCTATAATAACTATGCGGCGAACTATGAAACCATCCTTGCGAATGCCTGGTATGCCGGCAGTGTGCTGTATCCGGATCGATTCAGCGATATAGATATCCAGGAAAAGTCGAACCAGATCTATACACTTTTTCTTGGTCAACCGGTCTACAACGAAATGGCAGAAGAGTTTGGCCCTTACGAAAACATATCCGATTTATTAGATTAGATGGCCCCACATAAAACATTGGAAGCCTATAGAAAGCAAAAGAGACACAAAGCCGGGTTTCTTTTCGTTCTATTGCTGCTGTCCGTCGTAACAGCCTTGCTTGCGTTGCGTTTGGGTACAGCGGATATCGCATGGGCGGATATGTGGGCGGTTGTAACCGGCCAGGC
>JASCXY010000438.1 GCA_030012235.1 Balneolaceae bacterium ANBcel3
CGTTTGGGTCCGGATATAGCAGGTACGATGGTTGAAAGATCCAGTTCAATCTGTTCGGAGTAGGTAATGTCGCTTTCACCTTCTCTCCATAATAAGTTGGCTTTGGTATAGGCTTCCACGGCCTCAATCTGGTGCTCCTCGCGGGCCGTCAGACGCATATAGTCAAGCGTGCGGTCATCGATAGGGAAAAAGGTTACCGTACACCCAAACTCCGGCGACATATTGGAGATGGTCGCCCGATCCGGGACGGTGAGGTTATCCAGGGCGTCTCCGAAGACTTCTACAAACTTGCCGACTACACCATGTTGACGCAATAGATGAGTTACAGCAAGAACCAAATCTGTAGAAGTTGCTCCTTTGGGAAGCCTTCCGGTAAGCTTAAGGCCAATCACTTCAGGATTCAGCATATAGATAGGCTGGCCAAGCATGACGGCTTCTGCTTCTATACCGCCGACTCCCCAGCCCACGACACCAATACCGTTGACCATAGGGGTATGGGAATCGGTACCGACGAGGGTATCCGGGAATGCCAGTCCGTCTCGCAGGCAAACGCCTTGAGCCAGATTTTCAAGATTCACCTGATGGCAAATACCAAGTCCCGGAGGCACCACGCTGAAATTATCAAATCCTTTTTGAGCCCATTTGAGCAGGCTGTATCGTTCTTCGTTACGTTGGTATTCCAGATCCACATTCTTTTTATAAGCGTCCTGGGTTCCGAAAAAGTCGACTTGTACCGAGTGATCGATTACCAGGTCCACCGGTACCTGCGGATTGATGCCCGAGGCGAATTCCGCCCCTTTTTTCCGGGCACTTTCAGAACGGATTGAAGCCATATCAACAACCGAAGGGACACCGGTGAAGTCCTGCATCAGTACACGGGCCGGCTTATAAGGGATTTCGCTGGGAACTCCTTTGGGGCTCCAGTTAAGCAACGTTTCTATGTGTTCTTTCTTGACAGCAAAATCATCATAGTTGCGTAAGGCATTTTCAAGCAGGATGCGGATTGTAAAGGGCAGCTTTGAAATGGCATGTCCTTGTTTTTCCAGTTCTTTCAGACTGTAATACCCATAGGTTCCGGATGGAGTTTCAAGTTGTTTTTTGATACCAAAAATATCGTTGCTCATAAAAATCGGGTTCGTTATATCTAATCAGTTAAAATCTCAGGTAAAAATACGACTAGGACCGCTTAAATAACACTACTATTGCGGACTTCGTTTAAGAGGCTGTCCG
>JASCXY010000439.1 GCA_030012235.1 Balneolaceae bacterium ANBcel3
CAAGTCATCCTATCCAAAAATCGTCCAGATTCTTGTTGCTGATGGAAGAAGCACAGACAGAACTGCGGACATTGTTCATGAGTTGTCGTTAGAGGACAAGAGAATTGAGCTTGTTGACAACCCGGACAGATTGCAGGCTGCTGGATTGAACCGGTTGATTACTATGGCAGAAGGAGAGCTTTTTTTACGTGCGGATGCGCATTGTGAATACGCATCGGATTATGTAGAAGAAGCGGTTGAGGCATATATTACATCTGGTGCTCTGAATGTTGGTGGTCACCAGCGCTTTGTAGCAAAAAATAACGTTCAGGCGTATATCGCTTTAGCAGTGGATAGTTTTCTTGGAAGTGGCGGTGCTCTTTACCGCGATGTATCATACAGGGGTTATGCCGATACGGTATTTTTGGGCTGTTTCGATACCGTGACACTAAAAAAAATAAATGGCTTTATTGAAGATAGTGTAACGAATGAAGATGCAGAGCTGAATATACGGTTAGAAAAATTGAAGAAAAATGCAGTTTACATTAGTCCGGGAATTAAGGTATGGTATTATCCGCGAAAGGATATAAAGTCTCTCTTTAAGCAATATTATCGCTATGGGAAAGGAAGATTTCTTACGGTTATCAGGCATGATTCCAGAAAATCTTTCAGAGGAAGCACTCCTTTTATCGCCATCATTTTGCTGTTGTTCCTTTTTACGTTCTTGTTCCTGATAAATAAAGCATTGTGGGTAATCGCTATCCTGTTCATACTATTAACCATCGTACTTTTGTCGGTTGTCCGAACGGTTAAAAGAAACTTTGCCACATTTGAAACACATATATGGAGAAGTGGTAAAGACACGGTTCCTGGTGTTTTTAAAAGAATTATAGGTACTTTTTTGGTGATTGTAACTATGAATGTTGCTCACTTTTGTGGGTTTGGTGTTCAATTACTAAAATCTTTAGCCGGGAAAAAAAGTTGGTAACTAATTCCTTCTTGTTATTGGGAATAAGTCTTTTTCCCGGTGTTTAGATTATGAGAAAACACTTACAGAAGTAAAGCTGGAAGAGAGGTTGCCCGGATTTAATTTACATTTAAAATTATTTCTCATGCGACTCAATGACTCTATTTTATAAGAGTCATTTTTCGGACTTCCTTAAAGAGAGGAGTCTGCAGACGATACAGGTAAAGTCCGGATGCCAGGCTGCTTGCATCAAATGGGACTATGTGGTTTCCAGA
>JASCXY010000044.1 GCA_030012235.1 Balneolaceae bacterium ANBcel3
TGATAGAACTCTGCAGACAATACCGATAAGGGCAGGGCTTCCGATGAGCGGGCCGGGTCTCCTGTAACTACGGCTACATGTACACCATTTTCTTTCTGCAAAGCTTCAATAACAGCTTCAAGATGCTGTTTTGGCGGTTGAAAAAGTCGAAAACGCAGCATGAGCACGTCGTCAACAAATAAACCAATTTCCTGATCATTCAACTTTCCCTGGCTCAGCTCGTGGGTATGATTTGCGAGACAGACGTTTTGAGGTAACCCTTCTTCCGATTTAAATAGTCCGTACATCCCTTTACCCGGTAACAGTCCCGTATCATCAGGCCAAACAGGTTCAAGCCCATGTTGATCCAGATACCGGCGAACGGCTCTCGCAAATGGATGCTCCTGATCCATTTCCAGCCCCCCGGCCATCCGCATAAGTTTTTCAAGTTGATCGGTGGACTCATTTTCCATTGAAATTGACTGTATGGCTACCCCTTCTGTCAGTGTCCCCGTTTTATCAAAAAGCACAGAGCGGATGGCGGAAAGCTTTTCAAGAGCCCGGCTGCCTCCCATGGCCACAATCCCTGCCCGGTGAAGCCGCTGATTGGCCACCCAAAGAGCCGCCGGAGTGGAAATGGAGAAGGCACAGGGACAACCGATTAATAATACCGACAAGAAAATGGGAAGGGCCGTGGAAAAGTGGCCGTTCACTGTGTGGTATATCAACCCGCCAAAGGCCGCGCACACAACAAATATTAAAAGAAAACGGGCCGCACGGGCAGCAAATCGTTCGTAATACCCGGGACGAGACCGCAAGGCTCTTGCCTTTTTTATATAGGTATTCATGGAAGAGTTCTGATACGTTTGCAGAACCTTTACAATCAGCCCACCATCAATACTTATGCTTCCAGCGGTTATTGTATGTCCACGGTTTTTCCGCACAGCCGCGGGTTCACCGGTCAGATGTGACTCATCCACCAGTCCGTTTCCATATACCACTTCTCCGTCGATAAAAGCAGGCTCTCCCTGGTTCATGAAGATAAGGTCCCCTTTGACCAATTTGTCTGCTTCTAGTCTTCGAATTCCGCACTTCTTTCGAATGGTTGCTTCATCCGGTGCTTTTTTCCCGGACAGCAGTAGGGATAGAGCCTCACGATCCTCTGCTTTCAGCACTTCAGGAGCCCGTTCTACCTGCCATAATCGTGCATACGCAGCCATCCCCTGTTTCATCCGGGCATCCAACAACAAGCTGCCAACATAGAAGGTTAAAATCATGGCTGAGGTCTCAAAATAGGTTGGCTGTCCACTTAAGAAATAAGCGGATTCAGATAAACCCGGAATTCTGGCCAGGGTACTCCATGCCGATAAGATATAGGCTGCACCGGATCCGACAAAGATTAATGTAGCCAGACTTAACTGGCGATCTGCGATCTCTCTTTTTAGATTATCCAAAAAAGGGCCGGATAATAAAAACATTACACCGGTTGCAAGTGCCAGGGAAACAGCATAAAGAAAATCCGGTGCCTGGTCAGCCTCAAAATGGAGGGTGAGGCTAATGAATACCAGAAACATGGATGCAATGACGGCCAGTGCAAATCGAAGATAGAGCTTTTTTATCGGGGACAGGGTTCCTTCGCTTTCTTCGCTGCCTGTATCGCTGTGTGATTCCACTTCCCATACCAGACGGCATCCAAAACAACAAAAAACAGGAAGGGGATGTCCTTCTTCAGAAGTGGCGTGTACAGGAACCGGTAGCCCGCAATGATGACAAGCCGCTTTTCGATCCGCAGTAGATTTCACTGAATATCCCTTGACTCCATAAACGCTTCAACCTCGTTTTCGGTCCACGCCCGTTGTCGCTCGGAAGCATCGGCTCTGATTTCCTCGACGTCTTCGGGAGTTACTTCAGAGGCTTCATTTCCAAATGAATTACGGATGTAAGTAACTACACCGGCAATTTCTTCATCCGAAAGAAGACGGCCAAAACCCGGCATGGGTGCATTATAAGTGGTACCATTACGCACAATTTCTCCCTCCAATCCATGCAAAACAAGCAACACAGGAATTTGCGGATCGCCGGACACCCATTCTGATCCTGCCAGTGGTGGAAAGGCTCCTGCAACCCCGGCACCGTTCTGCTGATGACACGCCTGGCATACACGGGTATACACCCTTCTTCCTGTTTCCATGGGATCAAATACCGCCTCTTCAGCAACGGCTGGACCTCGATCCGTAAAAAGAACATGAGGATGATGTGATATTTCTCCTAAATATCGCCCCATATAAAAAAAACCAAAAGCCAGTGTTCCAATGATAATGGCATACATCCACCATGGCCCTCTTTCATTCCCTTCCTCAGGGATCTGTTCCTCTTTGCGAAGGACCGACTCATGCAGTTCCTCCATGCTTCGGAAATCTTCTTTATCACGGAAATCTTCCTTTTTACCCATCAGTCAACTCCTGTGATTTGTTGATCCAGTGATAACAAGTACGTTACGAGATATCGGGCTTCATCCCTTGGAAGAACCTTTTTTCCTTCGATCTGAAATTCCGGGGGAAGCTGGATCCCACTTCTGCCCGGCCGTGCATCTACAGGCACCACTTCAAAGAGCCACGGATAGGCCGGCATAATACTTTGTTCGTTTAATGCTCTGGGCTGAAACAGATTCAGATAGTGCCAGTCGGCAGAAGGCTGACGAGCGCCGATATTGGCAAGATCAGGGCCTGTCCGCATTGTACCCAGATTATGAGGAAGTAAATTACGATAGTCCGTTGCTTCACTTCCACGTCCCCAACCCCGTTCGACATCTGCGCCAAACCCTTCCGGGCGTACCTGCTTGGAATGGCAATAAATACATCCTTCACGGACAAAAATCCGATGGCCTTCGGTGATTTCAAACGGTGTAAAATATTCAGGTGCTTTTACGTGTTCATCCACAAAAAGCTTGGGCAAGATGGTCATTCCGAACATAGCGATCAGAAAAGTTGCCAAAATCCCAAAAAACAATATCGATTTTCGTGTCATACGGCAAACTCCTTTCTGATTTTTTCCCAAAGCGCCGGGGTATCGACTTCCTCTGCCGGGCTAAATGCCATTTTAAAAACCAGCCACGCAAAAATCAGATGGCCGGCAGCCATGAGTACTCCCGAAGCCGAGCGGGCTACAAGATAAGGCATGGTCATAGTGACTGTTTCAGTAAACGGAACATCCGGATCATTCATAGCCAGCCCCTGGAAAAAACCGATATACTGCAATGCAGCCACATAGAGTATAATTCCTGAAGCGGTTAGCCAAAAATGAAGCTTGATCAGGGGCTTTGAATGCCATTCCCTCAGCAGAACTCTCGGCAGAATATAGTAACAGGCTCCAAACAACATCATGGTAACAAAAGCATATAACCCTATATGAGCGTGGGCTACAACAAAATGAGTAAAATGGATAATCTCGTTTACAGAACGCAAGGCCTGCATACTTCCCTGGAGACTTACAAAGGTATAACTCATCGCTGCGAATACGACAAAGCGCAGTGTCGGAGAATATTTTATCGCACTGAAAGACCCGACGACGGTCATGTGATGGTTGACGGCAACGACAACTACCGGAATCACCATCATGACACTTGCTGAAATAGAGATGGTCACAAACCAGGTGGGCACCGGCCCCCCGATCAGGTGATGAAAACCATTCCAGTTGTAAAACAACGCCAGGCCCCAGAACCCTATTAGAGAAAGGCCATAGCTGTAAATCGGCCTTCCAAGAACTTTAGGAATGAAATAATAGGCAGCGGCCAGTCCAACAGGGGTAAACCATAATCCCAGAGCGTTGTGCGCATACCACCAGTTCATACCGGCCTGGACTGTTGGGGTATCAAAAATCGGAAGAGATGATACAATTCCCAGCAACGGAAACCATATAAATGCGGCCAAAATATACCAAACCGATACATACAAATGCTTTACTTTTCGTGCCACAAGCATCATGATCACCGAAATGGACATCACAACGACACACAATACGATAACAACCATAACCGGAGTCGGAAACTCCAGCCACTCAATACCTCTTGAATAGCCGGCAAGTATCTGAATACTGCCCACCGCCAGTGCCAGATTCCATACCATGGCTGCAACCATAATATACCCTCTGAGAAAAATCGGGGTTTTTAACAGGCGGCTTAACATCCACAATGCAACTCCGGCTCCTGTCATCGATGCCCAGCCATATACAACCGTATTCAGATGTAAGGGGCGAACACGGCCAAAAGTTAGCCATGACGACTGCGACAGCCAGTCCGGTGCATGCATTTTTAACGAGGCAACCAGTGCAAGCAGGGTACCAAACAGCAACCAGAAGACACCTGACAGCACCAACACCAGAACGACGTATTTCGCCTGCCGATCCAGTTCAGCTACCCGATAGCCCTCAGATTCATTTTTTTCCTTTTCCACAATAAGTAATTACTCCTGTTGATCCTTTTCCGGTTTGAAAATCTGATCCGTCCGCTCACCCGGGGGTTCATCTTCATCAAATGGAAGCATGCTGTTTTTCCGAATCTGATCAAACTGACCATTTCGAAAGGCCCATAAAAATAGAACAAGCCCACCGACGATTATCAGCAGTGAAGAGATGATGAGTATCCATGCTCCTGCACCCATTACGGTATAGCGATTTAAATACGTGTCGATTTGTAGAAACACCGGCTCTGCGCACCTTCATCGATATACTAAGCAGGCCGGTGACTTTAATAAAACATGAACGGCAGAAGCGGTTAATAAATAAACGAACTGATCTAAGTTTCAGAAAAGTTCTCTGCTCGCTACCTCTCGGGAAAAAGTATAAAGAAGAATTAAAAGTTCAAAATTATTAAGTAATTATCCACAGCATAAAAAAAGAGCCGCTACTGATAATCGTGGGGATTACAAGTGAACACCCCCTGCGCTCCTTTTTGCGGAGCTATATATACTACCGCAGATTGAGCCGGGATGGTAAACTGATTTCCGGACCTCTTCGCTTCCCGGATATATTTGTCTGCTCCATTCGCCTGTACAGGGTGAACTTTTAACTCCAAATCCTCAATACCCTCAACAGGAAGAAGAATCTGACGCTTTTCCCGGTCTGCATTGAATAAAACGAGAATCCCATCCAACTCAGGATCCAGGTCAACCCCTGCACACGCTCCGTCCGATATTGCCATCACAATAATGCCCGGCTCCTGCTCAGGGCCGGTATTGTAAAAAGTGACCCTTTTATGAATATCCGAGGCTTCTCTCAGCCGAAACAAAGGTGAACTGTACCGAATAGCCAGCTGCTCTAAAAAGAGCTTATGTGCCAGCTTCATGTGCTCTTCCCTAACCTCGATCTTATCATGCCTCAAAAACATCCGGATATCGTCCCAGTTGGTTTCATTATCCCAGCCAGGCGGCAAGCCTGTACCCCAGTTATGAGTCTTTAAAGAAAAGTCGACGGCATTATACCAGTCGCCTGAGTCGAAACTATTACGGTCAAGCGACTTTGAGCGAAGGATGTCCGTTCCCATTTGAAAAAAAGGAACCCCCTGGCCGTAATTGATAAACGCGTTTCCTAAAAGATGTATGCGTACACGCTCTTCCATATCCAGATGCAGAGGCAGTTTCGTTTGGGTATTATCCCAAAAGGTTTCGTTATCATGCTTATCGATATAATTAACCGACTCATAAGGTTTATGGGCAAACCCGATCCAGTCCTGGGAACCATCCACCCTATCCCCATGTCTGTTTTCATAATGATACGTGGCAAGATTACCGGCCATACCCACCCGGATCATGTCGGCCTGTTCAAGTAAATGAAACCTCTGGTGTCCGCGGTCATCGCCGGCATCTTCATTGGGAAACAGATACAAACCACTTACAAATCCCTGCCAGCGGCCATTGCTGCTGAAATTACCTCCCCGGATAGCATCACGGCTTCGGTCATTAAAGTTTCCGATTCCCGTACCGCCCATATTAAACTGGGTAGCCTGATCAAACATCCTGTTATCGGCAACTTCTCCAAAATTCCATCCTTCGCCATAAATATAGATATTTGGACCGTCAACACCATGTTCTTCCAGGCTTAGCCCGGCCAAAGCATTTTTTACATGCTCCATGACATACCGCGGATGATGTCCCATCAAATCAAACCGAAAAGAATCCACTTTATAGTGTTTAGCCCACAAGAGAACCGAGTCAATGATAAGCTTTTCCATCATAGCATGCTCGGCCGCGGTGTTATCACAACATGTTGATGTTTCGATCTCACCGGTGTGCGGATGGTATCGGTGATAGTAACCCGGTACCACTTTATCCAGAACCGAGTGATCGGACAACCCGGATGCAAACGTGTGATTATACACCACGTCAATTACAGTCTTGAGACCCGATTCATGAAGCGCCTTGACCATTTGACGCATTTCAAGGACTCGGGTCTCTCCATCCGGCTCTGTCGAATAGCTGCCTTCAGGAGCATTAAAATGAAAAGGGTCATAGCCCCAGTTAAAGCCGTCATACACGGCCAGGCCACTCATTCTTCCCGGAACATGAAAAGGCTGCTGGATTTCTTCGGTGGCCGGATCCTCCCGGGCCAGTTCTTCAAACACCTGCCGTATAGGTTTGTCTCCATGCCACTCACAATGAGAATCCAGCCCTTGTTCTTCAATAAATTCACAAATGCGCGCGTAGGGATGGTGCAGATCGATTCTCCGGGTGGTATCCTCTATGACTGTGGCGATGTCGTTGACAGGCAGTAAATGCAGATGCGAAAGCCCGGCTTTAGAGAGGCGCTGCAAATGAGCCATTCCGTCTGAGAGCGGCTTCCCGTTTTTTCCGGTATAGGTAAACGCCTTAAAGGTCCCCCGGTGTTCTTCGGGAACCGTTTTATCTACGATGCTGAAATCACGAAGATGCGCTTCGTATACAGTAATATCAGATGGGTGCGGGAGTGATTTCTGAATGGCATCCCATCCGTCCGGCTTCAGACTTTCATCGTTATACAGATCGACAAACTGGCTGAAGCGACTGTCCATGGATAAGCTAACCGAATAGGGGTCTGTAACCTCGTACGTGTTTACTTTCTTGTTTTGATGGTGGTAAACGGTAATCTTAAAACGATAAAACATTTTGTCCCATTCGTCCGCCTTTCCAGTAAAAGACCAAATCCCATCCGCCGGCTCCTGTAACTCCGTATCATTCACGACATGATCTGCAGAATAACTACCCACTATTTCTTTCTTCCGGTCATACAAAATAAGCTCTACATTCTGAGCAGTAGGAGCCCATAAAGTGAGAACAACAGATTCATCCACATAAGACGGCCCAAGATGCCCGTCATAATAAAAAAGCTCATCGATCACACCGGGAGTCTGAATCCTTGTAGCCGTTATGACATTACCGTCATGACCGTATCCTATGGCTACAAGCTGTCCTTTTAACGCCTTTTTTACCAGATCAGGAGAAGCTTGCACATCAAAAACCGGCCACTGTGCGATATGGCGGTAAGTATCCGCCTGTTGCTCCGTCAAAGAGGCCTGTTCACCCACAGAAATCACCTGCCCACCGGAAACTTCGCCGTTGGAAACAGTAATGGCAGCCTCCCGGTCGAATCGAATCTCACGACTTGCCACCCCGTCACCGATATTCCAAAGAATTTTGTCTGCTGATATCCAATGGGCAAAAGCACCCTCTATCATGGACAGATGCTCTTCCTGCTGTATCTTCTTGCTGGACTCACACATAGTTAATACTCCCAAAACCATTATTGCCATTAAAACCCATCTCAATCTCATAATTACTCCGGTTGATTTCGGCATACGCCTCAAACTGTCTCTTTCCTGCATCGTCTTGTTTACGGCTTTTAACCGTTAAAAGTGAGTTTATAAAAAAAACAGTTTTGTTCATAGATTCCTGATTACCAGTAATATACAATAGACCCTCTAATATCATGCTGAAAGAACACCGTACTTTACGTGATCGTTTCACTGACATGTTCGGGTGTTCCTTTCTCTTTTTCAGTAGGAAACCGGCATATAAAAGAACTTCCCTTCCCAGGCTTTGATTCCAGCGTGACACTTCCACCAAGTCTTTTAGTGAGCGCATTGACCGCATATAACCCAAGGCCGGTAGACTCTTCTCCACCGGTGGGTTTTGCTGAAAGTTTTGCAAATAATTGGAATACCCGCTCTTTATCCGTCTCTGTGAAACCGGGGCCTTCATCCGTAACACGGATATACCATACATCGTCACCTTCCCTTCCGGACTCCACGGTTATCGTAGATTTTTTTTCTGAAAACTTGATGGCATTTGAAACAAGATTATCCAGAATCCGGGATAAAAACTCCGGATTTCCTTCGACATTACATTCACCAAGGGTCTGTAACAGTTTGATTTTTTTTCGGGCAGCCCTGGAGTTAAACGATTCAAGGATATCCTGAATAAGTGTTTTGGTTGAAAACGGTATCCATTCAACATCTTCCTGCTTCTCCATGACATGAACTTCCAATAAGCTGTTTACCATCTGCTTTAACCGATCCATCGACCGATGTGCAATGTGCAGATACTCTTGTTCAAGTTCGTCCAGATCTTTCGCAGCATCTTCCTCCAATATTTCTATACAAGCACTAATCCCAAACAATGGATTTCTGAGGTCATGAACAATGGTACTAACCAGCTGGCTTTTGTCTTTATTCAGTTGTTTAAGTGCATAATTCAAATACTCCAGCTCTTTATTTTTTGCTAGAATATCGGTGTTCTTCTTTTCGAGTGCGATGTAGGCCGTTTCTACTCTTCTTTTACTTCGATATAGAAGTAATAACAGCACTGTAACACCCATAGCCATAATAAATAGTACACCCAACTGCCGCTTACGGCCTTCACTCAACTCTTTCTTCTGTTCAATCTGAATTCCTAAAAGCTCATTCTCTGCAATTTTCAGATCCGCCTCGTAACCAAATCTAAGCTGATCTATATCTCTGTTCCTTACACGGCTATGATGAGCTTTCTTGTATTCTCTAAATGTTTTCAATGCCGCTAACGCTTTTGAATACTCGCCTTGTCTCTTTGCAAGAGTTACTTCAAGATCCCAAACCAGCATCATATGTCCCTGATCAGCAAGACGATCGGCAAATACATGGTAGTCATCCAGATACTCCCTGACACGATGATATTCACCCAAAGACACATGGAGATTGGAAAGCCCGCGTGCTAGTTGCATTTTCAGGTTGATATCGGAATCCATAATCAAGCCGGAAGCCTTTTCAAAACTTTCCCGCGCTTCTTCGAACCGGCTTAGCTCAACGTAGAAAAACCCAAGATTTATATAATTTCCTCCCAGAAGATTATGACGCTCCAGGTCTTCATTGATGGCGATTGCTTCATAGATATATTCAATCGCTTTTTCCAGCTCTTTCTTGTTTTGGTAGACCGTAGCAATACTATGATAGGAACTGGCCAATCGGTGTCTGTGTCCAACCTCGTTATACAACTCGATAGATTGGTACATTTTCTCTAAAGCTTTATCGTATTCGCCGATAGTGAGATAATTAACCCCGATATTTAAACGAAGTGTTGCTTCATTTTCTACATTCCCGAGTTTGACCAGCATTTCAAGCGCTTTATAATCCAGCTCCAATGCACGTGCCGGGTTTTGTCCCCGTAACATGCTCGCCTTTGTTGCATAGGCAACCGCAATAAGCTGGAGATTCTCTACATCCGGGATAAAGTCCAGTGCCCGGTTAATGGTTGCCAGCGCTGCGGCTCTTTGCTGCAGGCGCAGATAATGAATAGATAATAAATGAAGGGCATTCATCACCTGATCCGCCGTTCCATATTCCTCAAAAAACGACATTTCATGCTCAAGCATGTCTGCCGCATCTCGAAACATTTCAAGGTTATACATATGTGTGGCCATCTGAAGATGCAAATGTGCCAACCGTTTAACATCGTTTTCAAGTTTTGCACGTTGGGCAACAAGCACGCTTAACGAGTCGACCGCATCCCTGTCAAATGTATTTATCGCATCTATTAACTCCCTGTCAAGAGTATTTATCTCCTCCCCAATATCCACTCTTTCTTTTTCACAACTATTCAAAAGAAAAAACGCTAAAAATAAGAGAGGGAAAAAAAGCTTCCCAAAAAAAACTGATTTATAAAAAACGTTGGTCATTAATCGTTAAATCTAAGAAGCCTTTATTCTCTTTAGGATGCGGAATGGTTCGGGTGTATAAAAATAATGCAGACCTTCTGAATAAAACATTGCTCTTTCAATGATTGATCTGATTTAACCTTCACTTCAAAAAAGATGCCATGTTCATATATAAACGAACCTCCCTTAAAAAGTCAATTTTAACTTGAACATAAGTCCGTTTTTTTCAATACTAGAAAGCCGGAAAGGTTCTCAGCTGTGTGAAAGAATGTTACTAACACTTTTCTGATGAAAAACTGGAAACCGGCATATGAAACAACTTCCTTCTCCTAAACTGCTTTCCAGTGATAATGTACCCCCCAGCCGGTCTACAAGCATTTTAACAGCGTACAACCCTAAACCGGTAGATGTTTCTCCGGCCGTTGGCCTGGCAGACAGGCGACTGAACATCTGAAATACTTTCTTTTGGTCTTTTTCGCTGAACCCGGGCCCCTGATCTTTGATTTGGAAAAACCAATTCTCGTCTCTCTTTCTGCCCGCAGTCACTTCGACCGTTGTACCTGGGTTTGAAAATTTTATAGCGTTGGATATGAGATTATCCAGAATTCGCATGATGTATTCCGGGCAAGATTCAACATGGATGGTTTCAAAATGAGCTTTCAGATGAATGTTCTTTTCTCTTGCCTTATTTTTAAATAAGCTGATAACCTCAGAACCCAAAGTATGCACGGCCACTATCTGAATCTTGGGTTGTTCTCCGTTATTATCCAACGAACGAACTTCGAGTAAACGGTCTACCAATGCACCAAGACGATCGGTTGAGCGCCGAGCAACCTCTGTAAGTGATTGTGTTTCTTCATCCATATCCTGTTCCTGTGTAATCGCCATGAAGCTTGTGAGTCCAAACAGCGGATTTTTTAAATCGTGAACAATGGTATTAACAAGTGCACTTTTTTCACGATTGGATCGTACCAGGTTATTATGAACATACTCCAGTTCTTTGTTTTTTGTAATGATAAGCCTGTTGGTTGTTCTGAGTAACTGAAGCGTTCCTTCCAGGCACCTCTTATTCCACAGAATGTAAAGAAATAACAAAAAGCCAAAAAAGAATACCCCGACCAGGAAAAGCTGCTGAAATTTACGACCCTCACTTACTGCCGTCGAATAGGCCAACTCCTGAAGCAATACGTCCTTTTTTGCATCCTGAAGATCCACCTGGTATTTAACCATAATCTCCTCCACTTCCCTGTTCCTGTTTCTATTGGAGAGAAGAGTTTTGTATTCTGAACCTTTTTGCATTTCAATATATGCCTTCTGATACTGGCCGGTTTCTGAATAATAGCGATGAAACAGTTCCTGCGCTCTTACCTTCTCATTCAGGCTTTCAAGAGAATATGCCATAGATTTGTAAGTTTGCAAGTATTCTTTTGCTTCTTCATGCCGGCCTGTATCCAGAAATAAAACGGCATATCCCCTTGCGACATACATTCGTTGAGTGTCAAATTCTCTAATGGTTGGATACAGCAACAGATACTCCGTAGCCTTCTTTAAATGTTTTTTAGCCTCTGGATAATTATTTAGTTCCAGAAGTGACGCTGCAAGATTATAGTTAAAATGTGGCAAGTGATTGATTAACTCCATACGTTCTGCAATTTCAAGAGCACGCTTCCCATATAAAACAGAACGTTCATAATCCTTAATACGGTAATATACTGCTGACAAACTGCCTTCAATTTGTGCGATTTGCATCCATCCATTTATCTGTACAAATACTTCACGTGCCAGGTAAAATTGATGTGAAGCACTTTCGTAGTCTCCCATATGAAAATAGACCACACCCATTGAAAGTCTTACACCGGCCTTTAAATACATAACACCCGATTTCTGTGCATACTCAAGTGCCTGATACCCCAACCTCAGGCCTTCCGGAATATTATTTAAATCATGCATTTGCATTTTTATCAAATAACATTTTGTAATCAGACGAAGGTCGTTAGCCTGATGAAGCAACCCTCCGATCTGGTTTAAATATTCCTTCGCCCCCGGGATATCTGCCTGTGCCAGCTGAACATAAAGATAAACCATATAGAGCCTGATTTTATGATCCACCGTTCCATTACTTTCAATGACCGGTGCAATCTCATCAATGATCAAACGTAGCTTCTCATTATTACCGGAGGCGTATGCATTATTAGCCTGGTCCAGTTTTACATGCAGATAGAGCTCCCGATTTTGTGTTGTCCGGGTGTATTGTTCAAGCTTAACAAGCAGGGAGTCTGAAGTGACAAGATCATGGCTTAAGCGCAATAATACCACCTCTTCACGCAAAGCATCAACATCCAGATCTACCCGTTCATCCGCCTTCGGTATATGGCAGGCAACAGCAATAAACAACAGTGTACTCAGCCAAAGTCCTTTTTGGGAAATTTTACCATATCC
This sequence comes from Balneolaceae bacterium ANBcel3, assembly GCA_030012235.1. Classification (GTDB taxonomy): domain Bacteria; phylum Bacteroidota; class Rhodothermia; order Balneolales; family Natronogracilivirgulaceae; genus JASCXY01. The sequence goes on from JASCXY010000044.1 coordinate 12,574, forward strand.
AAATGTCTGGAATGATCTCCAAATGAAAAACAGACGTTTTTTTCTAACGATCTGCTGCAACATATGATTTTTAATAAACACGGAATAATCTCACTCCTAAAACCCGGGGCCCCATACCACACTTAACTCAAAAGAACGCGTTGTCTTAAACGCTTTAGCTTTAACAGATCAGGAAATATGTATGGTTTCTCTTTCATTTTTATAACCGGAAACATCCGATTCATACGCAACAGGCAATACACACGTAAATCTTGCACCTTTCCCCTTGTTGCTTTCCAATACAATATATCCTTTAAGTTTTTCCAGTAATATCTTCACGGCATACAGCCCAAGGCCCGTAGAATCCTCGTCCCCCGTAGGCCGGGCTGACAATCGTCCAAACATCTGAAACACCCGTTTTTTATCATTATAAGAGAACCCCTGCCCCTCGTCTTTGACAACAAGCTTCCATTGCCCTTCAGATTTTCGTACGGTTTCTATATACACATTTTTATGCTCAGGCGAAAATTTAATTGCATTGGAGACAAGATTATCGATTATTCTTGACAAATATGTTGCATTAGACTCCACTCGAATCGGAGTGGCTTCAAAATGAATTTTGATATGTTTTTTTTCGGCGATGGACTTGAAAGTATCTATACACTGCTTCACTATATCCGAAACATCCAGTACATTATACTCCGTTACCTCCTCACTTTTCTCCAGTGAATGGACATCAAGCAAACTGTCAATTAGATTATTTAACCGTTCAGCTGATTTCTTGGCAATTTCCAGATACTCTCTTTGTGTTTCATCGGTAACCGTTTCATCCATCACATCCAGAAAACTGATAATCCCAAACAGCGGATTTCTCAGATCATGGACAATGATGTCTATCAACCGGCTCTTATCCTGATTTAATTGTTTTAATTCAGTGTTTAGCTTTTCCAGCTCCTGATTTTTTGAATAAATAACCTGATTCTTCTTTTCCAGCGATACATTTGCTTTTTCAAGGTGTTTTTTGTTTTTAAAAATCACAAGCAAAAAAACAATGATGACCAACACGGCTATGGTTAGAATAATCAAAATCCTCTTCTGATTATTACTTAACTGGATCTGATACATGAGCTCCTGTTGCAACAATTCGTTTTCAGCAATTTTCATGTCCACTTCATGCGCAATCCTGACCTCTTCAATCTCTTTGTCTCTGTTTATTTGATCCAAACTGTCCTGATAGGTCATATAAGAGCGGTAAGCATCGATTGCCCCCTGATAGTCCTGAAATGCTTCCCGGTACCGGGCTTCCATTTCCCATGTTACGATTCGATTTGAAAGATCATCCAGTTCTTCATCCAGCATATGGAGTTCATCCAGATATACTCTCATTTCAGAAAAGTTTTCGGTCTCATAGTAGAGTTTAACAAACTCTTTCGCATTTGAAGCACGAATATCAGCGGAATCAATTTCTTCGATGAGCGTTTTGGATTTCTGGAGCCAGCTTAAAGCTTCATCAAAGACACCTTCTAAACGGAGATATTTAGCTTTCTTGGTATATAAAGAAGCCATACTGCCAAACTGATCGTAAGCAATCGCTGTTTCAATAGCCTCGTTCAGGTAGTACATGGCCTGATCGGAATCTTCGTCACTTTGGTAGCTCACCGCCAGCAAATAATAAAGAGATGTTATAAAGTAATCGCGACCTAGTTGTTTGTTCATTTCAATAGCCCGGTATAGCATGGGTCTTGATCCTTCATAGTCACCTAAATCCTGATATAAAGAACCCAACCGAAATAACATAATGGCTTGGTTATGAAGGTCATTCATCTGCTGAAAAATTTCCAGGGCTTTATATTCAAGACGCAACGCTTCTGCCGGATCATGTGCCTGAATTACTTGTGCTTTGGTTCCATATACAGCGGCAACAGCACGCATGTCGTCATCAATTTCCGGAACGATTTGAATGGCTTTCTCGATGGTAAGCACAGCCTCTGTAGTTTCATCCATTTCCAGATACTTATTGGTCAACACAATATATGCATTGGCTTTTTGTCTGGCGGTTCCATGCTTCTCTGCCAGGGAGACCACTTCATCCATACACTCAAAAAACGCATCGTCCATTCCCTGTCTTTGATACAAGATCGCCAACTGGGTCTTGGCATTGATCAAATCGTTATAATTGGATTGACTTCTTGCAACCTCAATGACATAGTTTACCAGTGAATCGGCTTTTTCAAACTGCAATTGAGAAATGAGAATGAACACTTCATCGTTCAACTCTGCAAGACTTTTTTCTCCTGGATCATACTCTTTCTTGCTGCAGGCATTTAAAGAAAAAAATAAAAAAAGCAGTGCACAAATAAATGCAGAGCAGCCTTTATATAGCAAGTGTTTGGTATGTATGTTTAAATTTACTGCCATGCTCGAATACGAAAATAATATGCGGAATAACCGGCCAGGCAATACTACTTTTACATTTATTATGAAATAATAATCATTTCTATATAAAAAAAACAGCTTTTACTTCTTTATTTCATGTCGAAGAATATCAAACCGTTTTACCATTATATAACTAACTGTCAACCGTTTACTTAGTCATCAGTTATCTTTGTGAGATATTTAAAGCTTTTTGTATCTCATAACGCATAACCGGTTATTCTATAAGTTCATTGAAACAATTCAAAATACTTATGACTCTCACAAGTGTTTGTTCTGCCGTTAGGATAGAGATGCACTTTATTTATAGTTAAAGAAAAAGGGCTTTTTTTGATTATTTTTTGCTCTAAAGCTAAAAGTTACAGATATTTTACATACGTTTGTTAAATTTAATAAAGCGTGAGGTCAAGGTGGTTTTTCCGACACATCTAAGCTATAAATGATAAATAAAAACAGATACATACGATGGGTTCTTCTTGCGGTAGGCCTGACAGCAATTCTTGGATTGACCGCCATGAATGTGTTTTCTCTATATGCACTGCATGACAATGTTGCTAAGAATTCTGTTGAAAACCAGAAAAGGCAACTCCTGGAGTTCTCAAATCAGGTAAAAAACCGCATACATTATCCGGAAGTTCACTTGCGTGGACTGGATATGCAAAAGATTCAGGCGTCGATAACAGCACCCGGTGAAGTTCCTTCTGAAATTCTTAATATCATTTCAAAGGCAGGTAACGATTCCATCTTTTCAAATATTTATCTTGCCCTGCCGGAAGTAAACCCAAGTGTTCATAATAATGTACCGCTCTGGCGGTTTCATTCTGGTACCGGCCGTTTTTATGAGTCTGTTGCATATAGCCGAAATGTAACTGATGGACTTATTTTGGCAAAAACAAGAATGAACGCCATTTTATCAGACTATCGAATGAGCACACGAGCCATGTTCGATTCGCATAAAACGATGGTGGTTTCGATGATCAATCCAAGAACACAACAGATTATCGCATATCTAATTTTTGAGATTGACAGTATCTTTCTTGTAAAAAACTATATTGAACCAAAGATGAGAAGTAAGTTTGGCAAAAGCGAGGACAGTGGAATTGTAGTCTGGCTCCATGACTGGACTCAAAACGCGGTTCTTGCCACTACCGATTCTGGTTTTGAATATAGTTCACGCCTGGTGAATCACATCCAGTTATTTCCGTATTTACTGCATGACTGGAACCTGAAAGCCACCTTCACCAACAATCCGGAAGTTGCTGCTTCCCAGGCGTCCCTGATGCGTAATCTCCTTGCATTGGGAATTGCGGTACTCTTGCTCATCGGAGCATTAATGTTTATTTTCTTCGCCGCACAGCGCGAACGTCTTCTTGCTCAGCGACAATCCCTTTTTCTCGCAAATGTAACACACGAACTACAAACACCTTTGTCTGTTATTCTTGCAGCAGGAGAGAATCTTTCCGATGGAAGAGTGACCCAAATAGATCGGGTGAAGTCGTATGGTTCGCATATTTTACATGAATCGGTTCGCCTTAGAACTATGATTGAACGGCTTTTGGATGTCGCCCGATCCGATAATAAAACCATTCGTGTAAAAAAAGAATGGGTCTCAGTAACAGAAAAAACCAAAGAACTACTGGAAAGTAAAGAAGGTCTTCTAAAGCAACATCAGGTACGACTCCATTTTGAAGCCAATCCGGATGTTCCGGAACTATATATTGATCCGGCAGACTTTTTCTCTGCCATGGATAATTTGATTGATAATGCTTTAAAATATGGAAAAGACGGTAAATATCTGGGTATTAGTATTCATTCTGCTCCAGATCAGATAGAAATCTCCGTTGAGGATTTTGGAGTAGGTATTTCAAGACAGGATCAAAGATATATTTTTGAAAAGTTTTTCCGGGTAGAAGATGCACTTACGGCTCATACCAAAGGCCACGGGCTTGGGCTGGCTATTGTGAAAGATATTATGTCCCGGTACGGAGGTTCTATCCGTGTCGAAAGTTC
>JASCXY010000440.1 GCA_030012235.1 Balneolaceae bacterium ANBcel3
ATCCAGCAGCCGCTCGTGTTTGCTCTCTGATGCGGTTCCGAAGACTCGTGCCCCCCGTTTTCGGGCAATATCCAGTGCAGCCAACCCCACACCTCCGCCTGCATTATGAATCAAAACCGTATCGTCCTTTTTGAGTCCGCCCATTTCGGCCAGTTGCCAGGCGGTAAGATAATTAACCGGTATCGCGGCGGCCTGCTCAAGCGAGAGGTTCTCCGGAACAGGAAACACCTGAGAATCCGGGACAAGCACCAGTTCAGAGTATCCTTTAAATCGGGTTAGCGCCAGAACCCGGTCTCCGATTTTAAACCGATTCGGATCCACTTTTTCTCCAAGTCCGGTTATTTCACCGGCCACTTCATAACCAACGACCAGCGGCAGAGGGTCGGCATCGGGATACAGGCCCTTTCGTGCAAGAATATCCGCAAAATTAACTCCAGAAGCGGCTGTTTTGATGAGAATGTGACCTTCTTTTAGCTCCGGATCCGGCATGGACTGTAGTTTCAGGACTTCAGGGCCGCCGTTTTTTGAAAAAACTATGGCTTTCATGGTTGAGATCGGTTTTTATTGGGGGATTTTTTGGGACATGCGGCCTTCTATAGCCATGATGATTCTGGCAATAAGCCTCCATTCAGTTACGGTCATCGTGTCGAGCTTGTCCATGGAATATACTGAAAATGAAAGTCGCCATGCGATGACTATGCGTGTTTCACTTTTACACACCCTTTGAAATGGAATTATATATTTTTTCATGCCTGCTGATTTAGCCTCTAAGGCTTCCAGGCTCTCTGCATAGTCTTTCATGGATCAAAAACCCACTTATTACACCTGTTTAATCGTTTTTGATATCATAGAGGACTTTCCCATCAACCTCATCCCCTCAATCAAACATTATATGTATATTCATAAGCGAACGATCGCATTTTTTGATCCTGAGCCGGGAATAACACCGGCTTTTGTCCAACTTAATTCTTTATGAATAATAAAAAAACAGAGTCGTTTGTCTTTTCTCCGCAGCGATACGAGCCGGTTACTTCTCTTTCGGATGCCGTAACCGCCCATAAAAGAAGCGATATTTCTGCTGTGAAAAATTGGCTGCTCTCTGAACAACCTGTTGTCATTAACGATGCGTATTCGACAGGCCTTTTCATTTTGAATGAACTTAAAAAAGAGATCTTTGGCCCCAGGCGAAAATCTGACGCGGACTATTCCTCC
>JASCXY010000441.1 GCA_030012235.1 Balneolaceae bacterium ANBcel3
TTCCAGCAGCCGTTCGTGTTTGCTCTCTGATGCGGTTCCGATGATTCTTGCTCCCCGTTTTCGGGCAATATCCAGTGCAGCCAACCCCACACCTCCGCCTGCATTATGAATCAAAATCGTGTCGTCCTTTTTGAGTCCGCCCATTTCGGCCAGTTGCCAGGCGGTAAGATAATTTACTGGTATCGCGGCGGCCTGCTCAAGCGAGAGGTTCTCCGGAACAGGAAACACCTGAGATTCCGGAACAAGCACCTGGTCAGAATATCCTTTAAAGCGGGTTAGCGCCAGAACCCGGTCTCCGACTTTAAACCGTTTCGGATCCACTTTTTCTCCAAGCCCGGTTATTTCACCGGCCACTTCATAGCCAACGACCAGCGGCAGAGGGTCGGCATCGGGATACAGGCCCTTTCGTGCAAGAATATCGGCAAAATTAACTCCGGAAGCGGCTGTTTTGATGAGAATGTGACCTTCTTTTAGCTCCGGATCCGGCATGGACTGTAGTTTCAGGACTTCAGGGCCGCCGTTTTTTGAAAAAATTATGGCTTTCATGGTTGAGATCGATTTTTTTTATGGGGGCTTTTTGGGACATGAGGCCTTCTATAGCCATGATGATTCGGACAATAAGCTTCAATACAGTTACGGTCATCGTGTCGAGCATGTCCATGGAATATACTGAAAATGAAAGTCGCAATGCGATGACTATGCGTGTTTCCTTTTTTCACACCCTTTGAAATGGAATTATATATTTTTTCATGCCTGCTGATTTAGCCTCTAAGGCTTCCAGGCTCTCTGCATAATCTTTCATGGTAAAAACCCACTTAATTCACCTGTTCAATCGTTTCAGATATCATAGAGGACTTCTCCCAACCTCATCCCCTTAATCAAACATTATATGTATATTCATTAGGATACGAACGCATTTTTTGATCCGGAGCCGGAGGTGACACCGGTTTTTTCCCAACGATTCTCTTTATGAATAAACAGGACTCAGAGCTGTTTCTTTTTTCTCCGCAGCGGTACGAACCAGTAACGTCTCTTTCGGATGCCGTAACCGCTCATAAAAAAAGCGATATTTCTGCTGTGAAAAATTGGCTGCTCTCTGAACAACCTGTTGTCATCAGCGATGCGTACCCTACGGGCCTTTTCATTTTGAATGAACTTAAAAAAGAGATCTTTGGCCCCAGGCGAAAACCAAACGTAGACTACTCTTCT
>JASCXY010000442.1 GCA_030012235.1 Balneolaceae bacterium ANBcel3
TGGATAGAAGTGGGAGTTGGTTCAAATACGAAAGGAGATACCTACGGGAATGGGGAGAGAAGAAGTAAAGAGACGGAAGGAAAGCCAGATTAAGAGAAGGCCAACGGATGAATAAAAATATATTATATTAAAACATGTTCGTCCGGCCATCTTATTTTGGATATTTGTTATAAGCTTCAATGAGCTCGCACGAAGCACAAGTACCCCTTTCCATTAAAGCAATAATTATTGGTGCTTTATTAGGTGGAAAAAGCCTGTGTTATATAGTCAGAAGAGGATGTGGGTGCCCTGTGTTAATATTATTTGGTGTTCCATTTTTTTCGAACAAATAAATGTTTTGGATTTTTTCTTAGATGAAAGACACACTCAGTAGCTTGTAGATGTAATACCATACAGAGAGTCTCTCAATTGTCACGAAAACTAAATATTTAAGTTCAATTTTAGATAAAACCATTTTCAATTCTTTCGAAAGATTTCAACTCTATTCAAAAAAGAACAGGAAGAGATAAATGTAAATCAAGAGATACTTGTGATGCCAACCTCAACCGTATACACCTGCACCAAATGTGATTTCCAGGGATCAGCTTTCAAAACCTGGGGAGCGCATTCCTATTTGGATGGGGATAAGGAAATATCCATAAAAAGAAGGATGGCTCTATGCTACGGTTGCAATAGCATCACTACAGCTGAAGTGCTACCAAAAGACGATTATCCGAATTACCCAGATTATGAAGAGCGCAGAAAATTACTTGCAGATAGAGTGTCACCGGCTAAATGTTTGCAATGCGGAAGCCATGATTTTGATTTCATTCCATACATTGATCCGGATCAAGAGAAAATGAAGCTTGGATTGCCTTACAGAACAGGATTGATCCACAGGAATTGTGGTGGCAGGATCTATGCAGATGACAGTGGACCAAGTCTGTTTATGGGAAATCGGCTTCCCATGATGTATTTTTCCAAAGAAGGTGAGTTGATCAGGAAGGAAGAAAAGATAGAGGAGTAATTAATCCGGAGTTAGCCTGTGTAGGCTTTCCCGAATGTTAACATATGCAAGATTTGTAGGGAAGCTTACACTAGAAAGAGATCACCATCTGGAAGAAAAACAGAAAAAAACGGTTATCCTGGTATTCTGTTGAAGCAATAGAAAGAGGGGAAAAGCAATATTTGTTTGCGCCAATATCTGTGCTGCTATGTATAAAT
>JASCXY010000443.1 GCA_030012235.1 Balneolaceae bacterium ANBcel3
GTATCCGATTTTAGTCCAGAATTTTACTTACAACACCGGCACCTACGGTTCGGCCACCTTCACGGATAGCAAACCGCAATCCTTCTTCCATGGCTACCGGCTGGATCAGATCCACTTCCATCGCCACATTATCGCCTGGCATTACCATCTCTACGCCTTCAGGAAGTTCACAGATACCCGTTACATCCGTCGTACGGAAATAGAACTGTGGACGATACCCTTTAAAGAACGGGGTATGACGGCCTCCTTCATCCTTGCTCAATACATAGACCTCGCAGCTGAACTTCTTGTGAGGGGTAATGGAGTTTGGTGCACAAATTACCATTCCACGCATCAGCTTATCCTTATCGACTCCACGAAGAAGCAAGCCCGCGTTATCGCCCGCCTGGCCTTCACCAAGCATCTTGCGGAACATCTCGATGCCCGTCACTACGGACTTCATCTTATCTTCCTGCATTCCTACAATATCAACTTCCTGATTGAGCTTGATGATTCCACGCTCGATACGACCCGTTGCTACCGTTCCACGGCCCGTAATGGTGAATACATCCTCAATAGGCATCAAAAACGCCTTGTCTACATCTCGATCCGGAGTCGGAATAAATTCATCAACGCCTGCCATCAACTCGATGATTGAATCTTCCCACTTCTCCTCGCCGTTCAAGGCGCCAAGAGCCGATCCCTTTACGACAGGGGCATTATCGCCGTCAAACTCATATTTACTCAGAAGTTCGCGCACTTCCAGCTCTACCAGCTCCAAAAGCTCCTCGTCATCGACCAGGTCCACCTTGTTCATGAATACTACCAGGCGGGGTACACCTACCTGACGAGCAAGAAGAATGTGCTCACGGGTCTGTGGCATCGGTCCATCGGTCGCCGCTACTACGATGATCGCACCATCCATCTGAGCCGCTCCCGTTACCATGTTCTTTACATAGTCGGCGTGGCCCGGGCAATCTACGTGAGCATAGTGACGATTCTCTGTCTCATATTCCACGTGGGCGGTCGCAATGGTAATACCACGCTCTCGCTCTTCAGGAGCATTGTCAATATCTGCAAATTCCTTGGCTACACCGCCATAGCGCTTCGCCAATGTCTTTGTAATCGCTGCGGTCAGCGTCGTCTTGCCGTGGTCTACGTGGCCTATCGTTCCGATATTTACGTGTGGCTTACTTCGTTCAAACGTTTCTTTTGCCAT
>JASCXY010000444.1 GCA_030012235.1 Balneolaceae bacterium ANBcel3
TTTCCGTCTGCCGGTATGGCCATCGCCATGTGCAGTGCGGAATACCCGGTAAACGTGCCGATTTCCAGTACCGTACGGGCGGATATCATGCGTGCCAGCAACTGCAGTAAACTTCCAACCACCGGGCCGCATAACATATCGTCGTATTCCAGTTTCCGGCCGGTTTCTTCTCTCAGGGCTTTCAGCAATGGAGCTTCCTCCATGCTGTATAATTCTGTATACCTGTCGGCCTGATTCATTATTCGATGGATTATGGACTATTTGTACACTACTTTTTGACCCATGGATAATAAAAAAACGGCCCGAGGTTCAAAAACGTTTTCTATATCAAATACGCTTCTATGTTACATTTTTTTTTTCAAGGATACAGATATCAAGCAGTTTTTTGCGCTTTTTTCTATCTTTTGCCCGGTGTATATACACCAGGAAGATCTGTTTCTGTATAATCTGCTCTCCCCGACATTAAACGCAATGGACAAAAAACAGCCCCCCATCATTCTTGCTTCAGCCAGCCCGAGAAGAAAGCTTCTTTTCCAGCAAATGGGCCTGGATTTCCAGGTAATTCCCGCGCACTGTGACGAAACCATGGATCCGGGGCTTTCTCCTGGAAAAGCCGTTGAGGCCGTTGCGCTGCGTAAAGCCCTCCATATTGCGGACGGAAAGGAAAACCGACTGATTGTCGGCTCCGATACCATCGTCGTCCTCGATGGCGACACTCTCGGCAAACCGGAAGACTCCGATCATGCCTTTACGCTTTTAAGCCGTTTGCGTAACCAGACCCACCAGGTGTATACGGGTGTTGCACTGGTTCACACCGGATCGGAACCCTCCGACAAGCAAATACGTTGTTTTCACGAGCGAACCGATGTCACTTTTGGGAACCTGTCCGATGCAGATATTGATGCATATATCCGGACAGGAAGTCCGATGGACAAGGCCGGAGCCTATGGGATTCAGGACGACCTTGGAGCGCTCTTTGTAGAACGCATTCATGGAGATTATTATAATGTCGTTGGATTTCCATTGTTTCGATTTTATCAGGAGGTCAATAAGTTTGCCCCCGGGTTCGTTACTCCTTTTGGATAATCCATCTAACCGGACTCCCTGGCTTGACTTCGATTCACCGATGATTTTTAACAGCGTGTACACATTTATTTATAACCTGCTTCTTGTACGGACTTTTTCGCGT
>JASCXY010000445.1 GCA_030012235.1 Balneolaceae bacterium ANBcel3
ATTAAAGACATCCGGGCTATTAATGTGGACCACCGGGTTAATGAAGACTCCAATTATTGTTTCGGAGAGGGTGGTGCCGGAACCTACTCCGACGGAAAGTTGTACACACGGGCAAAAAAAAGAGGAAATGTTCGCCGAATCCTGAATCTCCTTATCGGGTTTGGTGCTACTCCTGATATTTTAGTGGATGCGCACCCACATATAGGAACAAATAAGCTTCCGGATATTATTTCTAAAATTCGGGAATGTATCCTTTCGTGTGGCGGAGAAATACATTTTAACTCCCGGGTTTCCGATATCCTTATCAAAGCCAACGCGGTGCAGGGGGTTGTTTTGCAAAACGGCGACACTTTTACTGCCCAGCGAATTATTCTGGCATCGGGGCACTCAGCCAGAGATATTTTTGAATTGCTTCACCGAAGGAACGTCGCGCTTGAATTGAAGCCACTGGCTATCGGTGTTCGTGTTGAACACGATCAAAATCTTATAGACCGAATACAGTATTCTTGTGAGGAACGCGGGCCCTATCTGCCTCCATCCTCATATCGGTTTGCACGTCAAATAAATGGACGCGGGTTTTACAGCTTTTGCATGTGTCCCGGTGGTGTCATTGCCCCATGTGCAACTCGCCAAAATGAAATTGTTACCAATGGATGGTCCTCGTCGCGCAGATCCCGGTCTACGGCTAACTCCGGTATTGTGGTTGAGCTCAGAGAACGTGATTTTGAAGCGTATTCCAGGTACGGCCCGCTTGCGGCCATGGCTTTTCAGCAAGCTATTGAACAAAATGCCTGGGAAATGGGTGGCAAAACACAAACGGCTCCGGCACAAAGAATGGTCGATTTTGTACAAAATAAACCCTCATCACAGTTACCTAAAACATCGTATGCTCCCGGAATTGTCTCCTCAAATCTGAGAGAGCTGTTCCCGGATTATATCTATCAAACGCTTGCTGCCGGATTTAAAGAAGTAGGCCAGTTTATGCGCGGATATTATACCAACGACGCGATCATACATGCCCCTGAAACCCGTACCTCTTCGCCGGTTCGTATTCCCAGAAACCCGGACACACTGGAACATATTCAGATCAAAGGGCTTTATCCGTGCGGGGAAGGGGCGGGCTATGCCGGGGGTATTGTGTCGGCGGCACTTGATGGTGAACGAATAGCTGAAAAAGCAGC
>JASCXY010000446.1 GCA_030012235.1 Balneolaceae bacterium ANBcel3
GTGTGTGACCGGATAAAATGAATTTATATTGCTATCCTGCGTGATAACGGGCTTCTGTTTTTTCGCTCTGTGCATCGTATCTTTTCGAAGGCTTGCCGCTTACTGATCTTCGTCAGAAAAAGTCTTCATTATGATCTGAACCATCCCAAAGCATATACTATTGGAAAGCTATGTACTCCTGATTATTCCGCTTATTGCTGCGGTTGCCTTTTACATCAAAGGGCTGACCGGCTTTGGTCCTGCGCTGATTTTCATTCCTTTGGGAGCGCTTATTATATCTCCTCAACCAGTGATTGTTGCCAGCTCGTTTTTGGATCTTCTGGCCGGATTGATCATGCTGCGAACAGTGCAGCAGGTGAAGCGATACTCCTTTTTAACCGGCATTATCGTTGCAATGGCAGCCGGTACTGTAGCAGGGGTTTACCTGCTTTCCGTAGTGCCATCCGAAACGCTTCGGTTTTTGTTAGGAGGCCTGGTTTTATTTCTTGGAGTCTGGTTTGCTTTATTCAGAATGTCCGGGACTCAGGAACAGCGCCTGGATCAGCTGCCGGACAGATGTAATAAAAAAGATCTGGGCTACTCGATATTGGCAGGTCTTTCGGGTGGTTTTTTTGGGATCAGTGGGCCTCCCGTTATCTGGCATCTGGGCAGACGATTTCAGATGGCCGCCTTTCGGGATGTGCTGATTGTTGTTTTCGTTTTTGCTGCGATTGTGCGTATTCTTCTCTTTACCGCAGCCGGATTGGTGACTCTTGATTCCATGAAGGTTGTTGCCCTGGCCATTCCCGGCCTGTTGGCAGGCCTCCTTTTGGGCAACCGGGCTTTTCTAACTATTAATGAAGTGATCTTCAGCAGGGTGGTTGGAACAATTCTGATACTTCTTTCCATAATGCTGATATTGTAAAGTGGGGTTCATAACCATAGAATCTTTCAAATGACTACATGTACGGCTCTGAAATTCTCATTGCTCCGGTATTTATACTATCATTCGCGTCTTTCATAGTTCAATTACAGAATGGTCAACCCGTTTTAAATGCAGAATAAAAAGCGGAAATAAGGCATGAGAGAGCAGTCTTCGATATATTATTTTTTTAATAAGAGTTGATTCCCTGATGTATTATCGATGCGAACTTTCGTATTTTTCTTTTAAATATTTTATCCATCACAAGGAATAT
>JASCXY010000447.1 GCA_030012235.1 Balneolaceae bacterium ANBcel3
TCCGGTTTCACACATTACGACTACTCCCAGCACGTTTTTCCCGCCGCGGGACTGATGGGATCCATCTGAAGCTTTTTCTTCTACAGCGGCTAAAATAAACCCTCTTCGGTGCGGTGTAATACCAAGAGCATAATCCAGGCAGTTCTGTATTTCATGCTTCGGGTCACGAAAACGGTCAAGGTGCGTATGCAGAAAATCATTGATGACCTCAACGGCAACAGGCGCGTCCTTGTAATTTTCGGGTGTAATTTTTTCAATATTAAACGTTTTACTCATAGTTCTATCGTTTTTTCATTCGGCCAAAACACGGAAAGTCCGACGAAAAGCAACAAAGATGCTGCCATTCCAAAGATAATCGGATCCAGCCCGAGTGGCATAGTAATTTTTAAGGGAACCTGAAACGGAAGGTGTTCATCTGACAACAACGTTAGCAACAGGGTCAGGGATCCTCCGGCAATCATAGCTCCAACGGCACCGGCATTACTGCTGCGCCGCCAATACAAACCCCCTAATATGGGTATGAGCAGCGAAGAAACCATAAAGGCATAGGAATAAAGCATAATCTGCAAAACGGTTTCAAACACTGCGGCTAACAGAAACGCAATCAATCCCAGTGCGAGGGTTACGAGCTGGGACAAACGAATCATAGAGATTTTGGATGTATCTATTTTGAAGACCTTTTCGATGATATCTGTTGTAACATTTCCGGATGCAGCTACCAGGCAACTGTCGGCGGTGGACATAATGGCAGAGAAATAGGCGGACATCATCAAGCCCATAAGCCCAATGGGAAGCACGGTTCGAAGCAGCATCGGAAGACCTTCTTCGTGATGCATATCCATCGCCGTTTCATATCCCATGTAGGCAAACATCCCCTGGTCGGCGGCAACTCGTGCGAACACTCCCAAAAGCACTCCCATAAACGCCATCACCGGCCATTCAAGGATACCAGCCAGATACCAGGCTTTTTTTGCATCCTTTTCAGATCGTGTTGCATAAATTCTCTGATAGAGCGTCATGCCTACAAACCAAATCGGTAGAATGGTAATCCCCCAGTTCAGTAGTTGCTGCCAACTGATGTTGGTCAGCGTCAGCATTTCGGGTGCTACGGTTTCTCTAATCGCTTCTATCCCGCCTATTGATACATACCCCACCGGTATC
>JASCXY010000448.1 GCA_030012235.1 Balneolaceae bacterium ANBcel3
ACCGGTTTCACACATTACGACTACACCCAGTATGTTTTTCCCGTCGCGGGACGGATGGGACCCTCCTTCAGCTTCTTCATCTACAGCGGCTAAAATAAACCCTTTTCGGTGCGGGGTAATACCAAGGGCATAATCCAGGCAGTTCTGTATTTCATGCTTGGGGTCACGAAACCGGTCAAGGTGCGTATGAAGAAAATCATTGATAGTCTCAACGGCTACAGGCGCGTCCTTGTAATTTTCGGGTGTGATTTTTTCAATATTAAACGTTTTACTCATAGTTATATCATTTTTTATTCGGCCAAAACACGGACAATCCGACGAAAAGCAACAAAGATGCTGCTAATCCAAAGATAATCGGATCCAGCCCGAGTGGCATAGTAATTTTTACGGGAACCTGAAACGGAAAGTTTTCATCTGACAACAACGTAAGCAACAGAGTCAGAAACCCTCCCGTAATCATAGCCCCAAAGGCACCGGCATTGCTGCTGCGGCGCCAATACAAACCCCCTAATATGGGTATGAGCAGCGAAGAAACCATAAAGGCATAGGAATAAAGCATAATCTGCAAAACGGTTTCAAACACTGCAGCCAACAGAAACGCAAACAGTCCCAGTGCGAGGGTTACGAGCTGGGACAAACGAATCATCGAAATTTTTGATGTATCTATTTTGAAGACCTTTTCGATGATATCCGTAGTAACATTTCCGGAAGCGGCTACCAGGCAACTGTCGGCGGTGGACATAATGGCGGAGAAATAGGCGGACATCATCAAGCCCATTAGCCCAATGGGGAGCACGGTTCGAAGCAGCATCGGAAGTCCTTCTTCGTGATGCATATCCATCGCAGTTTCATATCCCATGTAGGCAAACATCCCCTGGTCGGCGGCAACTCGCGCGAACACTCCCAAAAGGACTCCCATAAAAGCCATCACCGGCCATTCGAGGATACCGGCCAGATACCAGGCTTTTTTTGCATCCTTTTCAGATCGCGTTGCATAAATTCTCTGATAGAGCGTCATGCCAACAAACCAGATCGGGAGAATGGTAATCCCCCAGTTCACCATCTGCTGCCAGCTGATGTTGGTCAGCGTCAGCATTTCGGGTGCTACGGTATCTCTTATCGCTTCTATCCCGCCTATTGAAACATACCCCACCGGTATT
>JASCXY010000449.1 GCA_030012235.1 Balneolaceae bacterium ANBcel3
ATTTCGGACGCCTCCGTCCGTTCCGGAAGTCATCGGTTTTCTCTTGCCGGTTCGATCCGTGACTATCTCGAAGAGCATGCGGCTTTTGACCTCACCGTCAAGGGCCTCCTGGCGTTGAATGAAATCCGGGACTATTATCCTGTGGACGAGGAGCTCGGGCTTGAGATGGAGGGCTCTGTCGATTCGGATGTACGAATCACCGGACGCATTGACCAGCTTGAGAACATCCAATTACGTGGTACGGTATCTACTACTGAGGTCGCGGTTCAATCTCCGGATCTGATGTTGCCTCTTCGTGATTTGAACGGACGTATTCGTTTCACCGGTGACAGTTTTGAAACCGATGAGATCACGTTCTTTTTTGGAGCGTCGGATTATCTGATCGCAGGCAGGGTAGAACGATTTATGGCCATAATGGAAGAGGCCGGAAGTGTGGATCCGGCTCGTTTCACCGGCCGGTTCCATTCGTCCTTTTTTGACTCCGATGAGTTTATGGATTTTGAAGATGTACCGGAGGAACCCGAACCATTTGATGCATGGCTCCCGAACCTGGAAGGAAGCATTGATGTTGACATCGAGCGTCTTCTTTTCTTCACATTGGAAGCTACCGACATTTCCGGAACGATTCAGATGACCCCAACTTCTATCTTTTCAGAAAGAGCCGTGCTCTCTATGTATCAGGGAGAAATGGAAGGTGCTTTTCGGTGGGATATCTTTGCGCCGGATCATACCGGGGTGACCTTTAACGGAGAGCTTCGAAATATGCGGGTGGAAGAGTTGTTTGCGGATTTTGAGATCGGCAATCTATCAGAGCATGTCCGCGCTGATTTTAGTGCTTCCACGCAGTTTTATGCCGAATTTGATGAGTATATGGAAATGAACATGGCGGAAGTGAAGGCAGATGGTGATTTTGGGATGGAAGAGGCCCGGATTGTGGATCACCCTGTTCAGGAAAGCCTGGCGCAGCTCTTCCGGTCGGATGAACTCAAAGACCTTTCTTTGGATCACTGGACCGCTACGTATCTCATTGAAGATGGAGTATTGACACTGACGGACTTTAATCTGACCAGCCGGGATATTGGCCTGAATCTTTCCGGAACACAGCATTTAATTACAGAAGCATTGGATTATCGTGCGGAAGTGGTTCTCCCTTC
>JASCXY010000045.1 GCA_030012235.1 Balneolaceae bacterium ANBcel3
ATTTGGCAAAGATGGTGCCTTTGCACCGATGCTTAAAGGATTTATAGAAGCGGCGCTGGAAGGCGAAATGCAAGCCCATTTAGATGAGCAAGAGCGCTCCGAGGGCAATAAGCGCAACGGCAAGGGGCGTAAAAAAATAAAAAGCGGATCGGGCAGTTTTGATGTTTCCACTCCGCAGGATCGCAAAAGCAGCTTTGAGCCCCAATTGATCAAGAAGCGCCAAACGGTTATGGCCGACAGTCTTGAGGAAAAGATCATTGGCTTATATGGTCTTGGCATGAGCCTTCGGGATATCAGCAGCCATATCAAAGAAATGTATGATACCGAGCTATCGCACAACACACTATCGGAGATTACTGATCGTATTATCCCAGAGCTCAAACAATGGCAGAGTCGGCCTTTAGAGCCGGTTTATTGCATCATATGGCTGGATGCGATGCATTTTAAGGTACGTGAAGACGGACGGGTTAAGCAGAAAGCGCTCTACAATATTTTGGGAGTAAGCCCATCGGGCCACAAGGAAGTACTTGGTTGCTATGTGGCTGAATCGGAAAGTTCACGGTTCTGGCTGAATGTACTCACGGACTTGAATAATCGCGGGCTTGAGGACATATTGATTGTCTGTATAGATGGTCTTACAGGCTTTAGCGAGGCGATATCGAGCATATACCCCCAAGCAGAGGTACAGCGATGCGTGATCCATCAGATTCGCAACTCTCTGAAGTATGTAGCCAGTAAAGATCAGAAAGCCTTTATGAAAGACCTCAAGACGGTTTACCGGGCCGAAACACTTAGTCTTGCCGAGCAAAATTTGGAACAGCTCAGCGAGCGCTGGCAGAACAAATACCCCATTGTATTGCAGTCATGGCGGGATAACTGGGAGGAGTTGACCACCTATTTCCAGTATAATCCATGGATCCGAAAGATCATCTATACGACCAATACCGTGGAGGGATACCACCGCCAGGTGCGAAAAGTAACCAAAACCAAGGGGGCATTCAGCAATGATATATCCCTGCTGAAACTTGTGTATCTGGCCACCAGAAATATCCAGAAGAAATGGACGACTCCCTTGCAGAATTGGGGTTTGACCGTCCAGCAATTAGCCATAACTTTTGGTGACCGGCTGCCTTTGAATTTAAAAAGAAATAATTCAGGGAATAAGACCTAATGAAACTAAAGACAGAGTTTGAATTACACTACCATAAGGAGCACAATAAATAAAAGCTACTAAAGAGCCGAAGATCGGATTCGAACCGACGACCTACGCTTTACGAGAGCGTTGCTCTACCAGCTGAGCTACTTCGGCATAATTTATCTGAAACACCGGGATTTGTGCTTCAAAATGAGAACAAATATACATACTTTTTGGTGTTTCAAACAAGAACGTACCCGAGAAGTTTCACGATAGCTGCTATAACATGATTACCCTTGCCATCATTCTTTTTACCGTCATTGTAACCGTTTTAGCCTGGTCTGTGTTCCCTTCCCTGCAACGAAAAGGAATGCTCGTTCCCTATCAGTCATGGAGGGAAAAGAGATGGTATCCTTTATTTACCTCCGGTTTATTACATGCAGATGTTACTCATTTGCTTGTGAACATGTTTGTGTTCTTCTTTTTTGGATTAAGCCTGGAAACAGAAATGGGGTCCGGTCATTTTCTTTTTTTGTATGCCAGCGCATTGATGATGTCCAGTGTTCCAACACTGTTGCTTGAGCGCAATAACCCTCAATATGCAAGTATTGGAGCTTCCGGAGCGGTTGAAGCCGTAGTCTTTGGATATATCGTTCTGTTTCCGTTAAATAAAATTTACTTGCTCTTCATCCCAATAGGCATTCCCGCAATTATATTCGGCGTTCTCTATCTGTTATACAGCTACTATGAGGCGAAAAGAAAGCAAGGACGGGTAAATCATGTTGCCCACATTTCCGGAGCCGTTTACGGAGCCTTGTTTGTTCTTTTGACGGTACCAGATGCTATTTCTCGGTTTTTAAATCATTTTATGTAAAAAAAAAGGCCCAACCGCTATTCGATTGAGCCTTTCAGGTACTTTCTGCTTACGAATTATGATTATCCGTTTTTTGCTCTGAACGCCTGCATAAATGAAACAAGAGCTTCTACACTTTCTTTTGGACAGGCATTGTAAATGCTGGCCCGAATACCTCCGGCACTCCGGTGGCCTTTGAGTCCGCTCAACCCGGATTGACCGGATTCAAGGATAAACTTTTTTTCGAGTTCCTCGCTTGGAAGCCGGAAGGTGACATTCATGAGCGACCGGGAATCTTTGTGCGCATTTCCTCTATAGAAATCATCCTTGTCTATTTCATCGTATAAAATAGCCGCTTTTTCCTGGTTGTAGATATCCATGGCACTCAGGCCGCCTTTTTCCTCGATCCATTCAAGAACGTAATTAAAGATATAGACGCCAAAAACCGGAGGAGTATTAAAAAGAGTACCGGTCTGAACGGGATACGATAACATGCTGGAAACGTTTTCTTTACGGGCTTTTTCCAGAAAATCTTTACGAAGGATAACGACAGTCAGTCCAGCGGGACCGGCATTTTTTTGAGCTCCGGCAAAAAGAACACCGTATTTCTTTATATCCAGAGGCTTGGACAGAAAGTCAGAGGAAGCGTCACAGACCAGTGGCAGTTCTCCACAGTTCGGCTCCTTTGCATATTGAGTACCGTAAATGGTGTTGTTGGATGTGAAATAAGCATACTCCCCTTTTCCTGAAAGCTTAATCTGTTGGTCTTCAGGCACCCGGTCAAATCCGGTATCCTCGGAACTGAATGCAACATGGACATCGCCGAACAGGTGAGCTTCCTTAATCGCTTTTTTCGACCAGACTCCGGTATTTATGTAATCGGCTGTTTTTTGAAACATAAAGTTATACGGAACCATCATAAACTGAAGGCTGGCTCCTCCCTGTAAGAATAAAATCTCAAAATCGTCATCCATTCCAAGCAGGGCTTTCAATCGCTTCCGGGCCGATAGATCAATTTCAGTATATTCGGGTCCACGGTGACTCATTTCAATAATGGATGCACCGGCTCCGCGATAATCCAGTAATTCTTTATGTGCTTTTTGCAGTACTTCGTATGGCAGCGCAGCGGGCCCGGCACTGAAGTTGTGAGCTCTGTTAGGTTTCATGGTATTTTATTCAAGTCTGTGAAAAGATGGTCAAAATGTATGAACGAGCAGGCCGGATCTGAGCTTGGGCTCAAACCAGGTGGATTTAGGAGGCATGAGCATCCCTGCATCCGATACATCGGTCAACTGTTGAATCCGTGTAGGATACATACTTATAGCAAGTTCGGCCAGCCCGGAGTTGACTCGCCGTTCGAGTTCTTTGGTACCCCTTATCCCGCCTACAAAAACCAGGTTTGGATCCGTACGCTGATTCTCAATACCCAAATACGGTTTAAGGATATAAGAATGTAAGAGAGAAACATCAAGAGAAGATACCGCATCCTTTTGTTCAACGTCAGGAAACCGAAGCCCATACCAGGTACCTTTATGATAAATACGGACAGAGCCTGACTTCTCGGGTACTGATGAAGCATTCTTCTTTATTTCAAACTCATTACTCAAAAGTTCAATGATATTGTCAGGTGCTTTTTTGACTACCCGGTTGTACGCAAGAATGCGAAGTTGATCCATCGGAAAAAGAACGGCCGGGAAAAACTCGAACTCATCATCTCCATAATCTCCGGTACGAAGTTCCTCAGCCACCCTTGAAGCACTTTTACAACGATGATGTCCATCTGCGACATAGAGACGATCCACTTCGGAAAAAGCCTCCAGGAATGCTTCTGTGTCCCGAATCTGCCAGACCCTGTGAATAACCTGATCGCTGGCCGTAAAGGCGTAAACAGGTTGACTCGAGCACAATACACGGTTGGTTAACTTATCAAGAGCAGAGGTGCCGCGGTAGGTAAGCATAACCGGTTCGGCATGAGCTTTCTGAGTAAGAATGTGCTTCGTACGGTCGTCCTCTTTGTCCGGCCGGGTTAATTCATGCTTCAGAATCTTGTCTTCATCATAATCCTTTACAGAAACACACGTAAAAAGGCCTGTTTGGGTATGCGTCCCCATTTGCTGCTGATATAAATACAGAGTGGGCTTTTTATCCTGGATTAACTTGCCGGTTTCCTGTAACTTCTTAAGGTTTTTCAAACCGGTTTGATAGACAATATCTGAGTAAATGTCTATGCCTTCCGGAAGATCAATTTCCGGGCGGATAACATGTAAAAAGCTATCCGGCCTGTTTTCAGCAAGTTTTCGGGCTTCGCCTGTGTCAATGACATCATATGGGACACAGGCAATTTTTTCGACGTTTTCTGGTAAAGGACGCCATGCTCTGAAAGGCTTGATTGTAATCATGAAATAGGTCAGCGTTAATAATAGTGGATGCTTACAGGATTAGAGCCTAAAATACGAAATTGACAGCCAATGTGAAGGACATCAATCACATGGTAGCGCTTTTATTTTTAAAGAAAAATTATGGAGATGTTATGTCGAAAGAAAACACAAATAATAATCCGAAAGAAGAGCAGCAAAATACCGTTTTGATGATGATGCTTATCCAGCAACATCAACAAATTGGGTTAATGGGGCTGGGTGAGATGGAGCATCCAGCTACAGGTAAAAAAGAGAAAGATCTTAAAACGGTAAAGTATGCCATCGACACGCTTCATATGCTGGAGGTATATACGAAAGGAAATTTGCCTGATGAACTGGCTGAATACCTTGGAAAAACTCTTACCGATTTAAGAATTAAATATGTAGACGCAGGAAAAGAGTCCTGACCCGGAGAGCTTTTAACCCGGACGATGATCAACAAACCTGAGAATAGCATGGAAAGACCCAAAAAAAGCAAGCAAGTAGATGCAGGTGGAGGAATTGTGTTTCGCATCTCAGGAGGAAAGACGGAAGTTCTCCTTATAAAACGAAGAGGAGTTTGGGATCTTCCCAAGGGGCATCTTGAAAGCGGCGAAACTCCGGAACAGGGAGCGTGTCGGGAAGTGGAAGAAGAAACCGGATGTAAACAGACGGTAGTGGTAAAACCTTTGGGGCATACCATTCACTTTTATACAGAAGGTGGAACCACGATTCGTAAAAAAACGTGGTGGTACGTAATGCAGGCAGATACAAGCGATCTCAAACCACAGCAGGAAGAAGATATAGAAGCTATTCGATGGTGCACGCCGGGTAAGGCTGTGGATAGCCTTGGCTATTCCAACTTGAAAAACTTAATGAAAACCTTTCAGGAGATGAGGATATAAGCCCAAATCTCCCAGAAGGATTTCCTAAAACAGCCTGGTAACCGCTCAGAAGTATATAGAAACAGAAGCTACGGGACGAGTTAGTTTTGTATTCTGAAAAGAATAGGCAACTGATATTGCACACGTACAGCACGTCCGCGCTGTCTTCCGGGAGTCCATTCAACAGAACGGATGGCGTCTATGGCTGCTTCATCACATCCACCGCCAATTCCTCTGATTACCTGTGGGTTGGTTACTTGTCCGTGTTCATTAACAATAAACTGAACAATGACTCTTCCTTCGATTCCGGCCCGGCGGGCTGCATCCGGATACACCATATTATCATAAATAGCTTGCATTCCACCAACAGGCTCAGGCATATCCTCAACTACCTGAAAAACTTCAGGCTCATCCTCTTCATCATCGGGTGGAGGAGGTGGAGGTGGAAGATCCATCGGTGCATCAAGATCAAGATCTGTGTCGAGGTCAAAAAAGGTATCTTCAACAATTTCATCATCGGGCACTGGCTCGGGTTCCGGAGGCCGGGGAGGAGGTGGAGGGGTTGTTTCCTGTTCGGTTTGGATAATTTCTTCCATCTCGATGACTTCCTGTTCATGTTCGATGATTTCCATGGTCGAACCGAAGTCAAGGTTGGCCTTAAATGCGGCAATAAAAGCCAGCAGAGTTAAAATTAACCCAACCTGAATGTTAATTATATAACTCCTTCTGAGATCTACGGCCGGTTTTTTTCTTTCAATGGCAGACATCTGCTTATTTATACCTTAAAATGTATTTTCAAGTTTTGATTTTAACGATAATTCTAACCTCATGCAAATGGTAGTGGTGTTAAAAGATGTTTCCTGTTTTAACTAAATTTTTATGGAAAAAGTTTAAAAAAGCCTTTTAAAATACTCTTTAATAGGGTATAGCGCTAAAAAAGCGATTACAGCGCCTGCAGTGTTTGCCAAAATATCCCCCCAACTGGCGGTTCTGTTTCCAGGTAGTAAAAATTGTAATCCTTCAATAATCGCACCAAAAAGTACTCCGGCAATAACGAGCATATAGAGGTTTATCGTTGTTTTTTCTTTATATACAATAAAATAGAGTCCCAGAAAAAAGGTCCAGCCGGCAAACATCGCAAAATGCCCGACTTTATCATAAGAAAAAAGTTTTGCATCAGGAAGTGCAGACCCGGGTAGCAGGGTAGCCATGAGCATGAGTAATGTCCATAATACCAGTACGGGGGGAATTGCCCAACGTATGAACCGAATGCGTGTTGATACCTCTTTCATAGTATATCCGAAGGTCCCGGGAATTGTTGCCCTTCTTGAATCCGTGTCATTATTTTTTTATAGCCGTATAGCAACCCAGGCTCACAGCCGGAAAAAAGGGTAGAGGAACGAGCCGAAAATGCTGCAATATGCCCGCATAAAACATCTCCAAAACCGGCCCTTGAAAAAACAGAGATATCATAAGATGTTAAAAGGCTGGTATGGGTTTCAGGATGATAGGCAATCACAGGGTTCCCTTTACTTAATACACAGCATCCTAACGCATGAGCAAGTTCTTTAGTCTGCTCCATGCGCTCATAATCAGTGGTTGCATGATGGTCTGTCAGCATAGCTAATTCACCCGAATGAGGAGTAAGCAGGATATTTTCCGGATGTTCTTTTTCAGAAATGAGATGAAAGTATCCGGGAAGAGCTGCCAGCGCATCTGCATCCAGTATCACAGGACAAGATGAATGTTCAATAATTTGACGGACGAAGGTTTTTGTTTCTTCCTT
Organism: Balneolaceae bacterium ANBcel3; assembly: GCA_030012235.1. Taxonomy (GTDB): domain Bacteria; phylum Bacteroidota; class Rhodothermia; order Balneolales; family Natronogracilivirgulaceae; genus JASCXY01. The sequence continues at coordinate 7,055 of JASCXY010000045.1, forward strand.
TCTTCCTAAACCCGGTCCAAGAATAACCACTCCCGGTTTTTGGTCGAGTACAGATAACACCTCTTCGGAATGTTCGGAAGTAAAAAATTCATCATCGGCTGATCCGCCTGGTTTCTTTATAATTTCAGGGGCAAGGACATCCATAACAGAGAGCCATGCGGCCGGAGTATGTAAAAAAACGGCTCCCATGCCGAGTGACCATGAAGCTTTAGCCGAATAATAGGGCGCTCCTGTAAGTCCGCTTGAGCCTCCGATGACATGAACTACTCCGTTGTTGTATTTATGGAGTTTTTCACTAGGTTCGACCCTGGTCTCTGATGTTAGTTTCTGAACCGGATCCATTGATGGATCAATGAGTACCCTGTTCATTCCTTTTTTAAAAGCTTCGGGGAAAGGTAAATCAACCAGGACTCGCTCACCAGAGCAGGAAATCCCATGACCAAGGTAACATCCGAATTTTCTCACTCCAAACTGAATCGTCTTTTTTGCCTGAATGACGGCACCTTCGGCTTCTCCGGTATCACAGTGAAGTCCTGATGGAATATCCAGGGCATAAATCGGAATTCCGGAGGCATTGGCACTTGAAATGGCTTTGGCCGGAATACCATCTATGCCCCGTGACAGGCCGGTTCCAAAGAGACCATCTACCAGCAGGTCAATGGTTTCATCCGATTTCCAGGATTCCCATACCGTTACATTTACACCATGAAGATCGGCCATGGTATTCAGCCGGTGTACATTGATTTCTGCATCCGGAGACAGTTCATTCAGACCAAATACAGGATAAAGGTGAACGTGATATCCCCGGTCAAGTAATATTCGGGCAATGACCAATGCATCTCCGGCATTATTGCCTTTTCCGCATAAAAACAATACCGAAGCACCAGGAAGATAATCCTCCATAATGCACTCGGCAGCTCTGTTCCCGGCAATTTCCATAAGGGTCTCTCCCCGAAGTGAGAGTTCCTTAATCGTTCGCTCGTCAATCAGGCGGCTCTCCTGTGCGGTTGCCAGACGTAATGAAGAGTGTATTACATTGCGATTCATACTTCTAATTACGATTAAGCCGTTTAAAAAAGCAAGCTTATAATTGGTTTTTTTGCCACCTTAGTAGGATCTTGCAAAAAGCACCGGATAAGGAGAATCTTTTCCGGTAATCATGCACTTTCCTGGTTGTTCAACAGGCTCAAGGGGAAGGCATCGAATAGTAGCCTTGGTTTCCGCTTTAATTTTTTCCTCTGTTTCTGATGTACGATCCCAATGAGCATACACGAACCCACCTTTTTTATCCAGAATTTCCTGAAATTCACGGTAATCCGAAGCGGTTGATGTCTGATCCTTGGTCCGCTGATTTGCAGCTTTGAAAAGATCGGACTGGATGGTTTCCAGCAATACATTCAGTTTTTCAACCAGGCCGTCTCTGTCAGTAATTTCCTTTTCCAATGTATCCCGTCGTGCAAGTTCTACTTTATTATTCGATACGTCGCGCGGGCCTACAGCAATACGCAACGGCGTTCCTTCCACTTCATGCTGGGCAAACTTCCAGCCGGGTTTATACTGTTCTCTTGCATCCAGGGAAATTCGAATGCCGGCCTTCTTAATTTCCTCATATAAACGATCGCAATACTCTGAAACAGCCGCTTTTTCATCGTCATTTCTCCAAATAGGGACGATGACCACCTGAGTAGGCGCCAGTCTTGGGGGAAGGACAAGGCCATTATCATCGGAGTGAGTCATGATCATTCCGCCGATCAAACGGGTCGATACTCCCCAGCTCGTGGCCCAAACCAGCTTCTCTTTACCGTCACTGTCCTGAAAACGGACATCAAAGGCCTTTGCAAAATTTTGACCAAGGAAGTGTGATGTTCCGGCCTGCAGGGCTTTACCATCTTGCATCATAGCCTCGATACAATACGTTTCAACGGCACCGGCAAATCGCTCTGACTCTGTCTTTACTCCGGTAACAACCGGCATGGCCATATAGTCTTCGGCAAAAGAACGGTAGACTTCCAGCATTTTTTCCGTCTCTTCAATAGCCTCTTCGCGGGTAGCGTGCGCTGTATGACCTTCTTGCCAGAGAAACTCCATTGTTCGCAGGAAAAGACGCGTTCGCATTTCCCAGCGAACCACATTGGCCCATTGGTTGATCAGGATCGGAAGGTCTCTATAAGACTGGATCCAGTCACGGTAGGTATCCCAGATGATCGTCTCTGAAGTGGGGCGGACGATCAGCTCTTCCTCTAGCTTTGATGTTGGATCCACATCCACACCGTTTTCAGAACTTACCAGCCTGCTGTGGGTAATAACTGCGCACTCTTTTGCAAAACCCTCAACGTGTTTGGCTTCTTTTGAAAGAAAAGACTTTGGAATAAACATAGGGAAATAGGCGTTTTTGTGGCCCGTATCCTTAAACATCTGATCCAGTTGTTTTTGCATATTTTCCCAGAGGGCATACCCGTTTGGCTTTATGACCATACAGCCTCTTACCGGTGAGTGAGAGGCAAGCTGTGCTTCTCGTACCACATCAAGGTACCACTGAGAGTAATCTTTGTTTCTGCTGGTGATTTTTTTCGCCATAACAAATGGATAGGATAATTAATTAAACAGATTCTTATATACGGGCTGTTTCAGAAGCCACAGAAAAATGAAAATAATGTATTTCAAGACCATATTCATTAAAATTAGTTGAGATAAGTTTATTTGTATGTATTTATCAGGACTTGTTTTTTCAAAACCGGCATTTGGCTTCAGAGTTTGGCAGACGATGTTTTTTTTAGAAGTTGGTTTCTTGAAAAAAGCTTTTTTGTTATATTACAAATCTATTGATTTTTGGCGTGGTAGCTCAGATGGTTAGAGCGTCGGATTCATAACCCGGAGGTCGGCGGTTCAATTCCGCCCCACGCTACCCGGATAAACCCTGAAGCATTTTTCCCGATTCTGTTTCAGGGTTTTTTCATATGGTGTGATGGTTACATTACCCGGGTTATCGTGAAGTAGCCAGTCCGTTTGAATGGGAAGGCCGTTTGATATTCTGTTCAAACCCGTATTAGTCCAACGACACTCTTATATTCCAGGGCTGGTCTGGCAGCCGGGGTGCAAACGTGTAGAATAAAAGGTTGGTGACCTTTCTTAATCATTCATTTATTATTAGATCTATGACTTTAAAACGAACGCATACGTGTGGTGAGTTAACCCGAAAGGAAACAGGCAAAGAGGTAGTTTTGAATGGCTGGGTGGATACCCGAAGGGATTTGGGAGGAGTGATTTTTATTGATCTCAGAGATCGCTATGGATTAACCCAGGTTGTATTCTCTCCGCAGGATGATGAAGCAGCTCATACAGCTGCAGACCAGCTTCGTTCGGAATTTGTGATTGGGGTCAAAGGTATTGTGACAGACAGGGATGAAGAAAATATCAATCCGAATGTAAAAACAGGAGATATCGAAGTCCGGGTGAAGGAGCTGACGATCTACTCCAAATCGGAAACACCGCCCTTTGAGATTAGTGATGAAGTTAAAACCAATGAAGATCTTCGGTTAAAGTACCGGTATTTGGATTTAAGAAGGCCAAAAATGCAACACAACATGTTGCTCAGATCGGCCATTTATCAGCATACGCGTAATTATTTTTATGGGAAACAGTTTGCAGAAATTGAAACCCCGTTTTTGATGCGAAGTACTCCGGAGGGCGCCAGAGATTATCTGGTTCCCAGTCGAGTGAATCCCGGGAAGTTTTATGCTCTTCCGCAAAGCCCGCAGACCTACAAGCAGATTCTGATGGTTTCGGGAATGGATCGCTACTTTCAGATCGTAAAATGTTTCAGAGATGAAGATTTGAGAGCCGACAGGCAACCGGAATTCACCCAGATAGATGTTGAGATGTCCTTTGTGGATGAAGAGGGGATCTACGAGGTGACAGAAGGACTCATGCAAACCATTTTAAAAGAAACCATTGGTGTTTCTGTGGATCTGCCTTTCCCGAGAATGACGTATCAGGATGCGATTAAAACGTATGGCAGTGATAAGCCGGATACCCGGTTTGATATGAAGTTTGTTGACTTTTCTGAAATCGTTGCCGGTTCAGAGTTTCGGGTTTTCTCTAAAACCGTCGAAGACGGAGGTGCTGTAATCGGATTCGTTGTGCCGGAAAAGGGATCGCTTGGCCGTGGTGTGATGGACCGCCTGACAAAAAGAGCTCAGGATGAACTGGGAGCCGGTGGTTTAATTTATATCAAAAATAATGAGGATGAAGTCTATTCAAGTGTAAGTAAGTTTGTTTCGGAAGAAACGACGGCGGAAATGGTCAAAAAGAGCAATGCCTCAAAAGGAGACCTTATACTGATCCTGGCAGGTGCAGCCGATACTGTTTATCAGCAGCTTGGAGATTTGCGTCTGATGGTTGCCAAAGAATACGATATGATTGATACTTCAAAAAATCATTTGCTTTGGGTGACCGACTTTCCACTGTTAGAGTACGACCCGGAGGATGGGCGCTATTATGCCATGCATCATCCGTTTACGTCTCCCAAACAGGAGGATATGGACTTGCTTGAATCGGATCCCGGAAATGTTCGTGCCAGGGCCTATGACCTGGTAATGAATGGAAGTGAAATCGGCGGAGGATCTATCCGAATTCATGACAGCGATATTCAGTCGCATATGTTTAAGGCGCTGGGAATCAGTAAAGAGGAAGCCGAGAAAAAATTTGGTTTTCTTCTGGAAGCCTTCCGATTCGGAGCCCCTCCTCATGGGGGAATCGCACTTGGACTGGATCGTGTGGCGATGCTGCTGACCGGAGCGAAAAGCCTTCGCGAAGTTATTGCTTTCCCTAAAAACCAGCGTGCCATTAGCCTTATGGATAACTGTCCGAATGATGTCGATACGGATCAGCTGGAGGAGCTTCATATTAAGCTTGCTCCGGGAGCAGGACAAAAAAACGCCTGATAAGATAAGCATATACGAAAAACCCTGTATGCGTACGTACAGGGTTTTAGTATATAGCTTTTTTTTCCGTTTAGCTTAGCAGCTTGTCATAGGTGATACCGGACTGGTGTACCTGATTGACACCGTTAAATGCTGCGATGCGGTAAGCTTCTGAATAGGTAGGGTAGTTGTGGACATTGTCCAGGAAATACCGGATGTCGCCCTGATACCGTAAAACAGCCTGACCGATATGTATAAGCTCACAGGCAGACTCTCCTACTATATGGACACCAAGAAGGCGCAAGGTCTCGGTTTCAAATACAAGCTTTAATAGACCTTTCTTGTTTTTCGCAATATTGGCTTTTGTTAGATTTTTGTAATGCGACCTGCCTATACTGATTTTATATCCTTGCTGCCGGGCTTCTTCTTCCGTTAAGCCAATACTGGCGATTTCCGGGATGCTGTAAATCCCGTAAGGGATCACGCTGTCAATTTCTGTCGTTGGAATGCCAAACATATGGCAGGAGGCAATCCGGCCCTGTGAGAACGAAACCGATGCAAGGCCCGGGTGACCGATAACATCTCCTGCTGCATATATGTTCGGAACATTGGTCTGATATCGGCGATCTACCTCTATATACCCCTCGTCGTTGCTGGAAATTTGAACGTTTTCAAGACCGATTTTTTCAGAGTTGGGCTTTCTTGCTCCAAAATACAAGACCTGTTCGGTTTCAATAACATGCAGTTTTTGGTCATCATTGTTCTCGAACAAAATTTCAGTGCAGTTTCGAACAGGGTTTGGCCCTACTTTTTTTACCTGAACCCGATTGAAAAACTTGACACGCATTGAGTCCAAAATCGATTGTACTTCCGCTTTAAGTTCTTTATCAAGAAATAAGAGATAATCCTCTTCTCTACTCAGGATACTTACATTGGTACCCAGCGCAGAAAATATGGTTGCAAATTCAATCGCCTGAACGTTTGTTCCAATGATGACCAGTCTTTTCGGGATATAATGCAAATCCAGAATGGACCGGTTGTCGAGGATGGTGGTGTGATCGATTTCAAACGCAGAGGGATCCAGCGGGCGGGTTCCCGTTGATATAAGAATGTAATCCGTTGTATACGTTTTTTCTTCCCCGTTGGCCTTGGTTATTTTCACCGTGTGTTTGTCAATGATTTTGCCGTAGCCGATTTCCGTGTCAATTCCGTTTTTTATGATATTGTCCTTGATTTCACTGTTCTCGCTTGCAAGAACAGAGTCTTTGTAACGAAGGACGTCTCTCATTTTAAAGCGTTCGTAGGGCTTTTTGTGGTCCTCATCTCCCAGTAGAGTTGCATGTTTAAAAATATTGTTAGCCGTTTCACGCAGAGCCTTGCTGGGAACAGTACCTGTATTGATCCACGATCCTCCAAGATAGCGCTCATTGGCTTCTACAATCAGAGCTTTTTTTTCAAATTTGGATGATTGCATGGCGCAGGAAAAGCCGGCCGGGCCACTTCCGAGAATGATAACATGATAGTCTCTGTTCATAGATCAACGTTGGATTTCTAAAAAAAGAAGTAAAAATGAATGTCGTTTGCTTTCACATGGACGGGTGAAAATAAAAAGAGCCGATAAAGAATTCTTATAAAAAATAATAAACTTTACCGATCATATGTAGTGAACCATTCACGGTTCCTGCATGATTTTTTTTAGTTTATGCAGAGTGGATCTTTCAACCGTCAGCAATTCTTTAAAGATAATGCATAATTATATGGCATTCAGAGAAATTATTTCACAAGAATTACTGTTAAGGGGTATATGAACAAATAAACCATATTTATGGGTTAATTTTAATGATGTAAAAAAAGAGGTAACTATGGCTTTTAAACTTCCTGAACTTCCATACGCATACGATGCACTTGAACCGCATATCGATGCAAAGACCATGGAAATTCATCATTCTAAACATCATCAGACATACGTAGATAAAGCTAATGCAGCTTTGGATGGACATCCGCTGGCTGAGCGTCCGGTAGAAGAAGTGCTCAAAAACATAGACGCGCTTGGTTCAGATATCAAACAGGCTGTTATTAATAATGCCGGAGGGCATGCTAATCATTCTCTTTTCTGGGAAGTGTTATCTCCTGATGGAGGCGGTGAACCTTCCGGCCGTTTAGCTGAGGAAATCCAATCGACATTTGGTTCTTTTGATGCGTTCAAGGAGAAGTTTTCTAATGCAGGGGTAACCCGATTTGGTTCCGGATGGGCCTGGCTGGTAGTTAATTCATCAGGTAAGCTGGAAGTGATCTCAACATTAAACCAGGACAGCCCGTTGATGAAGGGACTCCAGCCTGTTTTAGGGCTTGATGTTTGGGAACATGCGTATTACCTCAACTATCAAAACCGGCGTCCGGATTATATTGCGGCTTTCTGGAATGTAGTAAATTGGAAAAAAGTAGAAGAAAACTACACCAACGCCGTTGGTTAATTGATATCCGGATTACGTAAACAGAGATATTACAAAAAGGAGAGAAAAGGCATTGGAGCAAATAAATGCTCTGGTGCCTTTTTGTGTTTTGGCAAGGAACGTAAAGAAAACCTGGAGTGTTAAAAAGCAGTCTAAGTCAGTGTATCCTTGAAGAAAGGTTCCTGCTTGTGGAAGTAACGTACACCTCAAAAGAACACAATCAATCATGCAATTTGGATTTGGAATCGGACCCGACACCTCATGGATGCGTGAGGAGCTCACAGAAATCGGAGTTAAAGAGCTAAAAACACAGGAAGAAGTAGACTTGGCCTTTTCTGAGAAAAAGGGTACTATGCTTTTGATTATAAACTCTGTCTGTGGATGTGCAGCCGGAAACGCCCGCCCTGGTGTTAAACAAGCATTGGAACACGAGCATCTTCCTGAAGTTGTTTATACGGTCTTTGCCGGACAGGATAAAGAGGCAACCACCCGGGCCCGGGAATACTTTTCTGAATATCCTCCTTCGTCTCCCGCCTTCGCATTTTTTAAAGATGGTGAAATAAAAGCTATGATTCCACGCGAGCGTATTGAAGGCCGCACGGCCCAGCAGGTGGCAGATGATCTCCTGATGGTATTCAATACCTACTGCAAAAAAGATTAATCCATCTTTGATATTTCGTTGTCTGATCGTGAAGGCGACAGGAATAGAGATATTGATGCCAAAACAGCATATGCGCAGTTTTTGACTTGAAACAATCCTGGGAAAAGAGTATTGTTTGCTAACAACGTAATTTCGGTGCAAACAAATTTTACAGGGTCATGACAAACTCATTTTGGCGCGAAGTGCTGGATCATATTCCAGGTCTGGTGTTGCTTTTTCGGATAGATGAAAACGAGGAAGCACATTTAATGTTTATTAATTCAGAAGTAAGAACGGTTTTAGGATACACCCCTGAAGAGTTTGTACTGGCTTCTGAAACAGAAGGAACCGGGGTGAAAAAAGAGTGTTCCCGGCTTGTGGAGCGGGTTGCTGAACTTAGTCACGAAGGGGATATACAGCAAGAACCGATATGTCGCTTTTTTTCAAAAAGAGCTGTTGAATATTCGTTCTCATTTGAATTTCGCATTTTCGGTGTCAAAACCAGTCCGTTGCCCTACATAGCCATTCTGCTAAAACCTTTGAAAGAAGCTGGAGAAACCGTTAAAGATACGGCTCCGGAAAAGACGACTCTTTCTAAGGCCTCGGATGTGGGTGTTCCATTTGCAGAGAAATCGTCGTTGATGAAGGCCATTATGCAAAAAATTGATTTTGTCGCTGATAAGCCTATGCATTTGCTGTTCCGAGGCGACAAAGGTACGGGAAAAAGGACCCTTGCCCGACAGATACTTAAAGCCGAGGCAAACAACGGTGCTTTATGCGTTGAATGGGATATGTCCGGAATGAATTCAGAAAAACAAGAAAAGGCCATAGCCGATGGCTTTATAAATAATACCGGTTCATCTGCTCAGAAACGGGTTTTCTTAATATCAGAAATAGGGAAAATGTCCCTATCTGTACAGTCGCAATTCCAAAATCAGCTGCAAAAAATGAGAGAAGATGGCCGGAAGGTTCGTGTATTGGCCACCTCCACCATGGTATTGGAAGAGCAGGTGAAGAGAGGTAAATTTTCGATGGAGCTCTATTACTATTTAAGCTTTGAAAATGTACTTATACCTCCTTTAAGCCAAAGAAAAGAAGATATCAGCTATTTGGTAGAAACGTGGGTTCCCAAAGCTGCGGCCGCACTGGCAATTCCTGTGCCTGCTATTTCGGAATCCGCTATGAACCGGCTTCTTGAGTATGATTGGCCGGGCAATTTTTCTGAGCTTTTCCAGGTACTTCGCTTATCATTGCTTCGTTCGGTGGACGGTGAATTTCGAATATCATTTGATTCAACTGCGTTCAGGTCGGGTTCCGATCGGAGGAGTTCCAGTGAGAAAAGGGAGTTGGAAAAAATCCTTCCATTTGATGAAATGAATCGCAGGTATTTGGAAGATGTTTTGAAAGCAACGAAAGGAAAAATCTATGGAAGAGACGGTGCGGCGAGGGCTTTGGGTATGAAACCAACAACGTTGCAAAGTAAATTAAAAAAATTGGGAGTTCGTTAGAGAGGGATGAATGAAAGTGAAGTTGTTCCTGTTCAATGTATTGATGACACGTTTGTACTCTAAATACCTATCAAGTCGATAAAGTGTGGAAAAGTAAAGATTGACAAAGGGAGCGAGTAGTGTTTATATTGGGAGTTCCTGCAGATGGTGGCCTTCGAGAAAAGGAAAATAAAATTTGACAAGGTC
>JASCXY010000450.1 GCA_030012235.1 Balneolaceae bacterium ANBcel3
CGGGCCAATGGGCAGTGGTCGAGCGTGACCGTCAGCAACAACCGTTTTTACGGCTCGGAGATTGGGGTTATCAAAGAAAATCATCCCGACAATGTTTTTTCGGATCAGCTGCCAGGAGGCACAAAAGTGGTGATTCAAACGAATGTCCATGATAAAGGCCGGGCAGACCTGATCATTTATAATTGGGAGGATGCAGGCCAGGTGCCGGTTTCTTTATCAGAAGTGATGCCCACAGGAGCCGAATTTTCCATACACAGTGTCTTTGATTTGTGGGGTGATCCTGTGTACAGTGGCATCTATCAAGGCGGTGAAATATCCATCCCGATGGGAAGTGTCGATCCGCCCCAGCCAAACATTGATCCATCGGGTATTACGGGAGAAGACAACCCCGGCAGGAAATTCGGGGTGTTTGTACTCAGATCAAACTACGAGTTGCGGGCGCAAAAATAACCATAGGTGATTATAATCACTCTTAGAAATGCTTTTGTGTGATCATATTCTATATTACCGAAAGGCATGGAAGAATGAATACCGAATAAGCACTACCTTGCAATATGCTACCGGGTTAATCGTAATGAGTCCACATTCGGATCACTTTAACGATTTTTTCTTCCTCAAGCACTTGGTAAACCAATCGGTGCTGGATGTTAATACGTCTGGAGTACGCCCCTTCTAAATTCCCGGCAAGTTTTTCATAAGGTGGGTATTCTTCAAAAGGATTCTCCTTAATTATTTTCAGCAACTCTTCAATCTTTGGCTTCAATCCCGAAGAAGCCGCTTTACTGGCATCTTTTTTTGCTTGTTTTGTGTAAACGAGTTTGTATTTACTCACCAGTCAAGCTCTTCATCGGTTTCTTCAATGGGGGTCTGCAGCCCCTCAATAATGGATTCCTGCATTCCCGGAATGGAAGACAGATAGAGTGTTTCTTGAATCGAACGCCAGTCATCCTCGCTGATAAGTACCGCATTGGTTCTCTTGCCGGTAATTTGAATTGGCTCATGAGTTTCAGAAGCCTCATCCAATAGCCGATAAATTTCTTTTCGAGCCTGGGTCGCAGTTAATGTCTTCATGATATGCTGGGATGAATTATGTTTACAATATAAACGTACGTCATTCCGTACTTATTGTCAAGCTTTATATGTGAGGTAGCA
>JASCXY010000451.1 GCA_030012235.1 Balneolaceae bacterium ANBcel3
CCCTGATCCATGGACAATGCTCTGGATCCTTCATAAAGAGACTGAATATTCATGGCCTCCAGACGCACCGACAAAACATCCCTATCATCTTCTCCCAGCGAGAACCTTAATTCCAGGTGTCCCTTGTGTGTACTTACTCCGTCCTTTTGTTCACCGCTGAGCAGACTAATCCCTTGCAGAGAAGTTTTTCCGGCCCGTTCATTGATTTCATCGGCCAATTTAGCAATTTGCTCTGCCGCTGTTTCCCTTGAAAGCGGGTTCAGTTCGGGATTTGCGGCCTGGGCAGCATACTCCTTTATTTCCATTAGTTTATCAAGGATATCTTCCAATGTGGGATCCAGAATATCCAGGATATAACGGGCATACTCGAGGTTTTCGAGCATTTGCTCTACGTTGGACACCCGGTTATTGAGGTTGCCGCCTATAAAATACCCGGCCTCCTCTTGTCCGGCGGGGGTTACGGGAATTTTTTTCGGAGATTCAGCAGGAACCCCGACCGGATCGCGGATGGATTTACTGCGGGACGATTTGGCGTCCAGCTGCTGGAGCTTGTTGCCTATCGTATTCAGATCGTTGAATATTGACATGTCATTTTCCTCTGTTATTTAGAGTGCCGGCTCTTCTTATTTATCAGCCAGATTCAGCAAATCTTAAGCTTTTTTCGCATTTTTTTTGAGTTTTTATTCTAACACCTCTTCTTATTGTTTTCCTTCTATTTATAGAATCCCATAGCGGAAATACTTAAAAAAGCAGATGGTATTATTGAAAAAAACTTTTCATCACATTACATCGGCCGGCAAGTCCCATCCACCAGGACACTGCATCTGAAACACAGGTTTTATTTCTGATACTTTTTCCTGAAACCTGTACGCATATATTCTTCTAACCTTTACCGCAAGTTGTATTCCTATATCACAGAATTAATACTATATTGAATGTATAGCGAGAAATAAAAGATGGATTAAAAGGGAGCACCCATCATGAAAAAACTGAACCGTATTTTAGTGCCGACCGACTTTTCTGAAGGTTCCCGAAAAGCGTATGTATATGCAGAGTCCCTGATCAAAGTTTTTGGCGGAAAGGTGGACATGATCCATATTGTCCCAACCATCCGGTATCTGCATGAAAGCATGAAAAAGGTTGG
>JASCXY010000452.1 GCA_030012235.1 Balneolaceae bacterium ANBcel3
TTTTGATCATTTTTCCATGCTTTCTGGAGAATCGTGGATTGAGCCACATTGCGAACCTGATGACGGACATTCCATTCACAAAGAATATCAACCTTTTTATCCTCGGATAACCCTTCAAGCTCCTCTTTGTGCATTTCGTAAATTTCCTTGATGGGACGAATCCAGTTGTCGATGAGTCCGTGATCGGTGGCTTCCATAGAGGCTTTCACTCCTCCGCACGAATAATGGCCACAAACGATAATATGACGAACCTTTAGAACTTCCACCGAGTACTGAAGTACAGACAGGATATTCATGTCGTTGTGGTTCATCATATTGGCAATATTGCGGTGAACAAAAACTTCACCGGGAGGCGCGTCAATAATCTGATTGGCGGGAACACGGCTGTCGGAACACCCAATCCATAACAATTCCGGTTTCTGCTGGTTGGCAAGCCGGTTAAAATAATCCGGGTCCATGGTCACCATTTTTTCTGCCCAGGCCTTATTTTTATCAAAAAGTGCGAGAAATTCTTTTTTCATAGCAATCTTCTAAAGGTTATGTGGATGCTTTGGTAGTGTAATGATAAACGTTGATCCTTCACCGAGAGTACTCTTAACCTCTATGGTACCGTTGTTTTTTTCGATCAGTTCTCTGCAGATAAGCAAGCCAAGCCCGGTGCCTTTTTCATTGCCGGTTCCCGGCCTGGAACGAAGTTCCTCCAACTTAAAAAGCTGGTTTAGCGTTGTTTCATCCATCCCGACTCCGGTATCTGTAATCTCAAGAGTTACATGAGTATCGTTTGATTGGGAATGATAGCTGATGGTGCCACCTTCCGGGGTGTACTTTATGGCATTGGAGCTGAGATTACGCACGACCGTATCAACCATATTCTGATCGGCCCATACTTCTGTATCCGGCGAGACTTTATTAGCCATGCTCAGGCCTTTTTTCTTGCAGTTTGGCGAGAATAACTCAATGTTTTTCCGGATAATTTCGCTCAAATTGGTTTTTTCCGGCTTGCAATGTCTTTTGTTTTGCTCAAGAACCGACCACTCCAGAAGATTTTCCAGCAGATTTAGCAAGTTTTTTGATGAATCATGAATCATCTTGGAAAATTGCCGGATATCGTCTTGACTCATTTCATC
>JASCXY010000453.1 GCA_030012235.1 Balneolaceae bacterium ANBcel3
ATGAAGTGCATGAAGACAATAAAGCAGAGTATAATGACGTGCTTAATATGGTTTGCCTGACACTGGAAGCGGTATCAAGTGAAATCAAAGAAAACGAACTTAAGTGACTATTTTAACCTGAAACCATACAATCGATTTATGTCCGATACATCAAAAAAAATAAAATTAAAAATATTCCTGGTGGATGATGATCCGTTTTTTTTGAATGTGATGAGCGAGACGCTTAATAAAATTGGGTTGAGGGATATCACCATGTTTGAAAGTGGCAAAGATTGTCTAAAGTCACTTGATGAAAAACCAGATATTATATTTTTGGATTTCTACATGGAAAACCACACGGCAGAAGATGTCATAAAGGACATAAAAAAACAATCCCCGAACTCGTATGTAGTCATGGTTACAGGCCAGGAAAATGTCAAAAAGTCCATTGATATGCTGATGAAAGGGGCATTTGATTATGTTCAAAAAGGCCCCAAGCAGAATGAAAATATCGTTAAAGTCTTGAAAAAAATTATCCGGCAGATGTTATTGAAAGGAGAAAAATAGCTTTTTTATTCTAAGCGAACACGTTGGAAATAAAAGCTGGAGAGGAAGAGATATTCAGAAAGAGTCTATTCGTATAAAACGTAATAAACTTCTGTTCAAAGCGATTGAATGGGGATTTTCACTGAAATCCATTATTCGTTTTTCCATTCTACAAATTGTGTGTCTGATGTCGCTTTTAATCTGGGCCAGGTAAACTTGCCGGGTATGGCCTTATTCCTCCCTTTTTATGGCAGCCAGGGGTACTTTTTGAAGTCCGGTTTTCTTTTTTCCACATAGGCATTTTTCCCTTCCTGGCCTTCTTCGCTCATGTAATAGAGAAGCGTCGCGTTTCCGGCAAGTTCCTGAATACCCGCCTGGCCATCAACAGAAGCATTAAAGGCAGATTTAAGGCATCGAATGGCAATCGGACTTTTTTCCAATATTTCCTTCGCCCAGATAACTCCTTCGTTCTCCAGTTCTTCCAGGGGAACCACCTTGTTTACCAATCCCATTTTTTCAGCTTCCTCCGCATCGTATTGCCGGCATAAGTACCAAATTTCACGCGCTTTTTTCTGTCCGACTATACTGGCA
>JASCXY010000454.1 GCA_030012235.1 Balneolaceae bacterium ANBcel3
CGTAAAGGGGTCGATCCCGTAGATTTTAATTCATACGGTTCGCGCCGGGGAAATCATGAAGTGATGATCCGGGGTACCTTTGCCAACGTTCGTATTAAGAATTTGTTGGCCGACCGGGAAGGCGGATGGACCGTTCACCTCCCCTCAGGCGAAGCGATGTCGGTCTATGATGCGGCTCAAAAGTATGCTTCTGAACAAACTCCTCTGATCGTACTGGGAGGCAAAGAATACGGCAGCGGCTCATCACGTGACTGGGCGGCCAAAGGAACGAACCTTCTGGGAATCAAGGCCGTGCTTGCTGAAAGTTATGAACGAATTCACCGAAGCAACCTGGTTGGAATGGGCGTACTGCCTCTCCGTTATGAGCCCGGCAAAAGCCGTGATTCGCTCGGTTTAACAGGAAAAGAATCGTTCTCTATAACTGGTATATCAGACGGACTGTCCCCGAACAAGGAACTGGATGTCGTGGCTGAGAAAGAGGACGGTTCAAAGGTAACGTTTAAAGTGATCGCTCAACTGAACTCTGAAGTGGAAATTGCTTACTACCAAAATGGAGGTATTCTTCAGTATGTCCTTAGACGCTTCCTTTCAGATGAAGCTTAAGAGCATGAAGTAATCAATCTGATTCCGGTTACCACCTATTTGGGAACCGGATTTCCGGAATTTAAAAAAGCCTGATAACACATGTTACCAGGCTTTTTTTTATGATCGTTTTTTCAGGGCGCTCATAACATGCTATGAAGCCCCATACTTCCTTAAGAATTTAATCGTCCACCTCATCCTGAAGTGCTTCAAATGCGGTAAGCAAGTAAACCAATGGTGAATTCCAGTTGATGGCAACTTCATTGGCCGCATACGAACACCAGTCATCAATAAATGATTTTGCAGGAAGATCCGAAGGATAAACACACTCGTCCTGTTGTCCCGGGTTCGGGCCGCCGGAGAGCAGTCCCGGAACCGGTGGAATATTTGGCCTTGCATCCGAGGGTCTGTGATGAGGATACATTACCTGTTTGGAGCCAAAACCGGTAAGGAAAGAAAAGCCCGTGGCGTTTCTTCCAAGTAGATAATCCACATTAGACTGAGCCGCGTCAATATAGGCCGTTTCTCCGGTT
>JASCXY010000455.1 GCA_030012235.1 Balneolaceae bacterium ANBcel3
GACCGGAGAAACGGCCTATATTGACGCGGCTCAGTCCAATGTGGATTATCTTCTTGGAAGAAACGCCACGGGCTTTTCTTTCCTTACCGGTTTTGGTTCCAAGCAGGTGATGTATCCTCATCACAGGCCCTCGGACGCAAGGCCAAATATTCCACCGGTTCCGGGTTTGCTCTCCGGCGGCCCGAACCCGGGACAACAGGACGAGTGTGTTTATCCTTCGGATCTTCCTGCAAAATCATTTATTGATGACTGGTGTTCGTATGCGGCCAATGAAGTTGCTATCAACTGGAATTCACCATTGGTTTACTTGCTTGCCGCATTTGAAGCACTTCAAGAAAAGGTGGGCTATTAATTCTTAAGGAAGTATAAGGCTCCATAGCATGTTATGAGAGTCCTGAAAAAAAGATCATAAAAAAAGCCTGGTAACATGTGTTATCAGGCTTTTTTTTTATTTCCGGAAATCCGGTTCTGAAATAGGTGGTAACCGGAGTCAGAAGGATTATTTCAAGCACTTATACTTCTTCAGAAAGGAATCGTCTCAGGACATACTGAAGAATGCCTCCGTTCTGGTAGTAAGCAATTTCCACTTCAGAGTTCAATTGAGCGATCGCTTTAAACGTTACCTTGGAGCCGTCCTCTTTCTCAGCCACTACATCCAGTTCTTTGTTCGGAGACAGTCCGTTTGATATACCGGATATAGAGAACGATTCTTTTCCTGTTAAACCGAGCGACTCGCGGCTTTCGCCGGGTTCATAGCGGAGAGGCAGAACGCCCATTCCAACCAGGTTGCTTCGGTGAATACGTTCAAAACTTTCAGCAAGTACGGCCTTGATTCCAAGGAGGTTCGTTCCTTTGGCCGCCCAGTCGCGCGAAGAACCGCTGCCGTATTCTTTGCCTCCCAGTACGATCAGAGGAGTTTGCTCAGAGGCATACTTTTGAGCGGCATCATAGACCGACATCGCTTCGCCGGAGGGGAGGTGAACGGTCCATCCGCCTTCGCGATCGGCCAGCAAATTCTTGATACGGACGTTGGCAAAGGTACCCCGAATCATCACTTCATGATTACCACGGCGCGAACCGTATGAATTAAAATCTACGGGATCGACCCCTTTACT
>JASCXY010000456.1 GCA_030012235.1 Balneolaceae bacterium ANBcel3
GTATCCTTTTTCTCTGGATAACGATGTTTATCCACACATCATTGAAGAAACGGAAGACAAACTGAATGAGGAGCTTACTTCCTATTTCCCGTTGGAATTTCAGGGGGAAGCGGTGGTAAAAATTGGCCGCAGGGCTTATGAGCTTATCCTGGAACATGCACATAAAACGGGTTATGATGTTATTGTGATGGGTTCACAAGGGTTGCATGCGGATCATATCATCAGGGGCCATGTGACGGAAAAAGTGATCCGGTTCAGTCAGGTGCCGGTGCTCTCCATTTCGGGTACAATGATGCCGGACAGTACGAATAATATCCTGGTTCCGACGGATTACTCAGATTTTTCACTTAAGGCGGTTTTTCCGGCATCGGTCATCGCCGGGCGGTTGTCTTCGGACATCACGTTGTTTCATGTGCGGGAGTTGCATGGAACGGAACCGGATACACGTGGACAGGAATCCGACGAGAATGCCCTTAAGCGATTCAAGAGCAAGGTAGCGGACCGGTTGGAAGATTTTTTGGATCAGCGGCCTCATTCCAGGCTTAGACTGCATCGTATGGAGGACGGGAAACTGGAGCTGCATCTTGATCACGATGACCTGGTGTATAAAATTCCTTTGCATCTTGAGCAAGTACGCGGAATTTCGGCGCATTACGAGATTGTCGATTATGCGGAAGAGTATGCCAGTATGGTGGTGATTGCGACGCATGGCAGAAGTGGCCTTACTCATGTATTCATGGGGTCGACGGCAGAAAAAGTGGTTCAATGGGCAAAGATTCCGGTAATGACTATCCGTCCAAAGGAGATGAAAGAAAAGGGCAAGAAGCAAAGCAGTGCGGAATTCAGGGAGAAGTAAGTCGGGCCGGGGGGATTGCGTTGAATGGGTTTATAGCTCGATTCTGGGAGATTGCGGAGGAGCGGTTGGATGGGGATGGTGCTCGGTTCAAGGAGATTGCGGATCAAGTCCGCAATGACAGTAGAGTCCGCAATGACGGTAGGGTCTACTCTTTGATGTGCGTGGATTGAGGCAACGGATAGGTAAAGACGTATAATTATACGTCTTTACGGGGTACAGCTCGACACTACATTGTGAGCTGTCATTGCGGGCTTGACCC
>JASCXY010000457.1 GCA_030012235.1 Balneolaceae bacterium ANBcel3
GAATGTTTTTGTCGTTGAAACGGGGAATAACCGCATCCTCAAACTGTCAAACGATGGAACTCGGCTGGATTCTCTCGGCCGGGCCGGACGCGGAGATTATCAGCTGGACGGGCCAAGTGACATTGATCCGTCTAATGAGCTGAAAATATACGTTTCTGACCGAAATAACCGGCGAATTCAGGTCTTTGACCAGCGTTTTCAGTATCTGGCAACCGTATCGCTTCCGGTGGGGAGGGGTTATGCACGATCCTATCGACCGAATCTGCTGGATGTCGATCAAACGGGACGCCTGTTTTTCTATGACGAAGACAGTAACCGTATGTTCCGGTATGAGAACAACGGTCAGTATGACCTCAGTTTTGAGTTGTTCAGCCAGGATGAGCGAGTTCAGCCCATCGCAATGAGCGTTTTTAATGAAACGTTGTGGATTTTGGGACGACAAGGCACACTCCTGCACCGATTCACGTCCTCTGGCTCTTATAGCGGGTTTATCCACCTTCCGGAACCGGCCGTTGATGTGCGTGTGGTACGGGGAGAAACCTGGATTCTGGGAACCACATCTCTCATGAAGGTGAGCCGAAGCGGAGAAGTGTTGAAACGCGTGTATTTGGATGGAGCCGGAAAGCGATGGATCGGGTTCGATCTGTTTGGAGAGAACGCTTTTATCCTGACAGGAAGCAGCATCTACCGGATTCCGGTAACAGCAGAAAAAAGTCCCGCCGAGCATGAGTGACAGAAGCTTTTCAGAATGGCAAAAGGTGCTCTTCGATGCCTCCATTCCCTTTGAAGATAAAGCGGTGGACGTGTTTCGCTACCAGGTTGAAAACCAGCCTGTTTACCGCCGGTTTTGCGAAAGCATCGGCATTCGTGAACCCGGGTCGACCATCCCGTTGATTCCAATCGAAGTCTTTCGGGATGCGGAGGTCAAGGCCATAGGCGGACGCCCTCCGGAAGCCGTCTTTCAAAGCAGCGGCACCACCGGGACACTTAGAAGCCGGCATGAAATTGCCGACCTTTCTCTCTACCACAGATCGTGTTACCTGGGATTCTCAACATGGTATCCGCCGGATACATCTGTTCTGATGGCCTATCTTCCCGGA
>JASCXY010000458.1 GCA_030012235.1 Balneolaceae bacterium ANBcel3
CAATGTGTTTGTCGTTGAAACGGGGAATAACCGCATCCTCAAACTGTCAAACGTTGGAATTCGGCTGGATTCTCTCGGCCGGGCCGGACGCGGAGATTATCAACTGGACGGGCCAAGTGACATTGATCCGTCTAACGAACTGAAAATATACGTTTCTGATCGAAATAACCGGCGAATTCAGGTCTTTGACCAGCGTTTTCAGTACCTGGCAACCGTATCGCTTCCGGTGGGAAGGGGCTATGCACGAACCTATCGTCCGAATCTGCTGGATGTCGATCAAACGGGACGCCTGTTTTTCTATGACGAAGACAGTAACCGGGTGTTCCGGTATGAAAACAACGGTCAATATGACCTCAGTTTTGAGTTGTTCAGCCAGGATGAGCGAGTACAACCCATCGCAATGAGCGTTTTTGATGAAACGTTGTGGATATTGGGACGACAAGGCACACTCCTGCACCGATTCACGTCCTCCGGCTCGTACCGGGGGTTTATCCACCTTCCGGAACCGGCCGTTGATGTGCGAGTGGTACGGGGAGAAACCTGGATTCTGGGAACCACATCCCTCATGAAGGTGAGTCGAAGCGGAGAAGTGTTAAAACGCGTCTATTTGGATGGAGCCGGAAAGCGATGGATCGGGTTCGATCTGTTTGGAGGGTACGCTTTTGTACTGACAGGAAGCAACATCTACCGGATTCCGGTAACAGCAGAACAAAGTCCAGTTGAGCATGAGTGACAGAAGCTTTTCAGAATGGCAGGAGGTGCTCTTCGATGCCTCCGTTCCCTTTGAAAATAAAGCGGTGGACGTATTTCGCTACCAGTTTGAAAACCAGCCCGTTTACCGCCGGTTTTGCGAAAGCATCGGTGTTCATGAACCCGGTTCGGCCATCCCGTTGATTCCAATCGAAGTATTTAGGGATGTGATGGTCAAGGCCGCTGGCGGGCGCCCTCCGGAAGCCGTCTTTCAAAGCAGCGGCACCACCGGGACACTAAGAAGCCGGCATGAAATTGCCGACCTTTCTCTCTACCACAGATCGTGTTACCTGGGATTCTCAACATGGTATCCGCCGGATACATCTGTACTGATGGCCTATCTTCCCGGT
>JASCXY010000459.1 GCA_030012235.1 Balneolaceae bacterium ANBcel3
TCGCTGCCACGCCAACGTTCATCGTGGTGTACATCTTTTGAGTCAGGAAGCCACCGAAGCCATGGAAACATCCAGGCGGGTGTTACAGCAGTTTATTAACGCTTCCAGTTCAAAAGAGATCATCTTTACCTCTGGTACGACCGATGCGATCAACCTTGTTGCGCAGACCTACGGCCGTACCCATATTGGAAAAGGGGATGAGATCATACTTACCACCATGGAACATCATTCCAACATTGTTCCATGGCGGATGCTTTGCGATGAAAAAGGATCCGAACTGAAAGTGGTTCCTGTTTCGGAGAATGGAGTGCTTGAAATAGAAGCCCTGGAAGCGTTGATAACTCCAAAAACGAAGCTGATTGGCGTTGTCCATGTTTCGAATACTCTGGGCACGGTCAACCCGGTTAAAGAAATCGTACGTATTGCAAAATCGCACGGAATCCCTGTTCTGGTAGACGGGGCACAGGCACTATCCCATGTCAAGGTCGATGTTCAGGAATTGGGATGTGATTTTTATGCGTCTTCAGGGCACAAAATGTACGGACCGACCGGAATCGGTTTCTTGTACGGAAAAAAGAAATGGCTTGAAGCGTTGCCTCCCTGGCGTGGTGGTGGTGATATGATTCTGAGTGTCCGTTTTGACGAGGTGCTTTTCAATGACCTGCCGTATAAGTTTGAAGCGGGAACGCCCAATATTTCCGGAGCCATCGGGATCGGTGCTGCCGCCGAATATATTCAAACCATAGGGTATGATTTCATCTGTAAGAAGGAAGAAGAATTACTTCACTATGGAACAGCACGGTTACGTGAACTGGACGGAGTTTCCATCATCGGAAATGCACCGGACAAATCAGCGATCATTTCGTTTGTGATTGACGGAGTTCATCCTCATGATATCGGAACCATCCTTGATTTAGACGGAGTTGCGGTGAGAACCGGCCATCATTGTACACAGCCATTAATGGAGCGTTTCGGGTTGGCCGCAACCACGCGAATGTCTATGGCTTTTTATAACACAAAGGAAGATATTGATCAATTGATTTCGGCCGTTCAAAAAGCTATCGATTTTTTTAATTAAGC
>JASCXY010000046.1 GCA_030012235.1 Balneolaceae bacterium ANBcel3
GATCGTGGTTTTACCATTCGTCCCCGTTATACCTGTCATTTTCATTGAATCGGCCGGGTTATTTGCAAACGCCTGTGCCAATGGCCCTAATACAGATCGGGTAGATGCAACTTTTAGAAAAACAGGAACATGCGCTGAACGGCTTTTTTGAGGGATAAATAATGCAGGATCTTCTTCAGTTATAATAGCAGCCGCCCCTTTTCGAATGGCATCCCGGATATAGTCGTGTCCATCGGAAGCAGTGCCCTTAATAGCTACAAAAACATCCTTTTTTTGGACTGTCCGGGAATCAATCGTGACCCCTCTGAATGTACCATCGAATGTTCCATTAACCGATTCCGGCCGGACTATTTTTTTCAATGCATCCATCCTCATAATGCCCCCCGGTCGCTTAGGATTTGCGGCAAATCTCTGGCTCGCCCCCGTACCGTTACGGCCTGGCCTTTTCTATACTGCTGACCGGCTTCGGGGAATTGGGCGTATACGGTTCCCGAACCTACCATCTGTACCTCATATCCGGCATTGCGAAGCCACAGAGAAGCTTTTCGCATACTCATCCCCCTGACATCCGGAATTACATTATGTTGCTCACTTATGGGTTCAGTATCGGCCGTAAGTGAAGAACCCAATGTCAGCATTACCCTGTCAGACCGCATGATCTCTTCGCCGGCGGAAGGATGCTGATCAACAACCACCTCTCCATTACCTCTGAAACGATAGCGCAGATTGTATTTTTCAAGAATATGCCGGCTCTCCTCCCTGGTTTTACCTCTTAATTCGGGCGCCATCGCCCACATTTCTCGTTCTGGTTCTACCTGTGGCGCTATATGAAGCCGTTCATCCAGGCCAATAATGCGTTGTGCTACATTTCGAAAGACCGGACCGGCGATAAATCCGCCATAATAACTTAGCCGGGGTTCATCGATCATGACGACCATAACATATTGAGGATCTTCGGCGGGGAAAAATCCGGCAAAGGATGCAAGATATTGAGTCCTGTACCGCCCATCGATATACTTTTGCGCTGTACCTGTTTTGCCGGCAATTCTGATTCCTTCAACCCGGGCATGAACAGCGGTGCCTTCTTCACTGATTACATCCTCAAAAACAGGTAATAACTGTTGAACTGTAGAAGGTTTAATAGCACGTCGAATAATTTCCGGACGATGTCTTTTAACCACCTTCCCTGAGCCATCCAATACTTCACTGACCATATACGGTCTCATCATGACACCGTCGTTTGCAAACGCCGCATACGCCTGGGCCAGCTGAAGCAGGGTCACTTGTACTTCATATCCGATTGAAAGCCAGGGTTTCGTCACCGCTGTCCACTGAAATGGCTTCCGTAAACGCCCGTTTTCTTCACCGGGTAAATCGATATATGTGTGAGAACCAAAACCCATATTTCGCGCATACTGATAAAAATCATCGGCCGCAAGCCTGGATGCCACTTCGGATGTTGCAATATTGGAAGATTTCTGCAGAGCCTGATGAAAACTGATAACACCCAGAGTATCATGATCCCGCATAATCTGACCACTGATCAGGCGCACCCCGTTGCCGGTATCAAAACGTTCGTCCAAAGCAACTTTATTCTGCTCCACGGCTGCAACGGCCGTCACCAGCTTGAATGTCGATCCTGGCTCAATCAAATCTGAAATGATTGAATTTTTTCTATTCTCTGCAGGGAAGTCAGCAGGCCGGTTTGGATCATAGGTCGGATACGATGCCATCGCTTTTATGGCGCCAGTCTTGGGGTCCATTACCAATACGGATCCTCCCAAAGCAATAGCTCTCCGGACCCCGGACTTAAGTTCTTCTTCAACAATCGCTTGTATATGGG
The DNA here is from genome assembly GCA_030012235.1 of Balneolaceae bacterium ANBcel3. Taxonomy (GTDB): domain Bacteria; phylum Bacteroidota; class Rhodothermia; order Balneolales; family Natronogracilivirgulaceae; genus JASCXY01. Next base: position 1,844 of record JASCXY010000046.1, read on the forward strand.
CATCTATCGTAGATACCAGTGTATTTCCCTGCCGGGGTTGCTTAACTGCTGCTCCAACATACGACTGCATGCCACCGCCACGGCTTCTGCGCATTTGCCTTCTGCCATCTTCGCCTTGCAAATAGGTATCATAAAAAGCTTCCAGTCCGGCCATGCCCCTCAGCTCATGATTCACATAGCCCAGCGCATGAGATGCCAGCGACTCATAATTATATCTTCTTCGATACTGCTCTTCCAAAATCAGCGTCCTGATACCCATTTCTCTGAGGTGGTCTGCAGATTCTTCACTCATGTTTCTTTCGAGAACAACATATCTCGAACCGGTTGGCGCATTCGCAATCCTTTGCCGATAATGGGAAACCGGCCGGCCTGTGATCCCGGCAACTTTTTGAGTAATTCGCCTCAGCTCCTCTTGTGTGGTTCCCTGAAGCAATGGATCGACCGCAATAGTATAGGTAACTGTATTTCCTACCAGTTCACGGCCGCTGCTATCCAAGATGATCCCCCTTTGAGCCGGGATAGAAAGATAGTCAATGGTTTGCTTGCTCCACAACTCCCGTAATTCCGGTCCATTAATCCACTGAATACGCAAAACCTGCATACCAATGGCTATCGGGATGAAAAAAATCATCACCCAAACCAAAAGCATCCTGTTTTGTATTTTTTTATTCAGTTCAGACATGCATCCTTATCTCGTAATTACCGGATCTGTAGCACCACCATGAATCATCCCGAGGCTTTCTGCTCTTCTGTAAACTTCTGAAGGCCCCATCATCCTGTCGTATTCTCTTCTGGCATTCGTATGTATACGCATAGCTCGCTCATGCTCCATTCTGAGTAGCTGAACCTCCCGAAGCTGTTCCTGCGTCTGAAATACATGCGTCAAATACAACATTCCCATAAGCCCGAATACCAGGGCAAATAACATCAGCTTCCAAGGCGACCATAACGGTGTTTTTTTGTGGTTGTTCTGCTTAGTTTCGGATCGTCCGTTTTTTTCTGTTGCCCCTTTTTTAGGAACAACGACCATATCCAGCTTTGCAGAGCGGTCCTTCTCCGGGGCATAAGCATTAGGCCGTATGGTTTTCCTGGTTGTCGGGGAATGAATAAACATTATGCACCTCCATCCTGATTTTTTTTATGGCCATGGCCTGACGCAGTGTCGTTGATGCGATAAGCCGCCCGCAACTTGGCACTCCTTGCTCTTGGATTTTCTGCTGTTTCTTCTTCCGATGGGGTTATAACACGCTTAAAAAGAGACTCCATCGGACGAATATCATTTCCATAAAAATCTTTAACCGGCTTTCCTTCAAAATTTCCATAGCGGAAAAAGTTTTTGCATAACCGATCTTCCAGTGAATGGTACGTTATAACCACCATTCGTCCCCTGTCAGCCAACATGTCCACCCCTTTCTCCAAAACCCTCTTGAGCATACTCAATTCACTGTTGACCTCGATACGCAATGCCTGAAAGATTCTGGCCAGTGATTTATTTGTGAACCGCTCAGGAACTACTTCCATAACGGCTTTACGCAGTTCTCCTGTAGTTTCCATCGGCCTTGCAGCTATTATAGAACGGGCTATTCGTGCACTCTCTCTCTCCTCTCCATATAAATAAAACAAATCCCGTAGCGCCTCATATGAGTACTCATTGATGATAGCTGAAGCAGTCAATGTCTGAAGATCTCCCATTCTCATATCCAGAGGGCCGTCTTTTTGAAAACTGAATCCCCGTGCCGGTTCATCAATTTGATGTGAAGAAACTCCCAGATCAAGCAAAATTCCATGTATGGAACCATGAACATCCCGGGAGAGCAAAACATCCAAATAACCAAAATTCCCTTTAACCAACGTCACTCTCGGGTCTCCAGCCAGCCGCTTCTCAGCGAAATTCAGCGCATCCTGATCCTGGTCAATTCCAATCAAACGGCCATCCGGACCCATTTTTTTTAAAATCAGCGCAGCATGCCCTCCCCCTCCAAGGGTACCATCTACATAGATACCGTTTGGATCCGTAACCAGGTTGTGCACTGCTTCATCCCGCAGTACTGGTTTGTGGTACATTGACTGCGTCATTATTTAAAGCCATCTCCCATTACATTTTCGAACATTTCACGATACGTATCCGAATCCAGTTCCTGATCCGCTTTTTCCAGAATATCGGGCGACCAAAGCTCTATACTGTCTCCCATCCCGATAAAAATGACCTTAGAATCAATACTGGCCCATTCCATCAATTTGGACGGTATGGCTAGCCGGTTATGCTTATCCAACGTCAGGTCATCGGCCGAACGCAAAAAGTTTCTGAGAACAGTGCGCTCCTGCGTTCTGAATTTGTTCATTTCTGAAAGCCTCTCCTGAACCTGCTGCCAGTGCTCCTGGGGATAAAGCAAAAGACATCGCTCTAACCCTTTAAGTATCACAAAACTATCCTGGCTTTGCGGTGGCAGATATTTACGTAGTTTGGCAGGGAAGCTTACGCGACCTTTACTGTCTATTGAATGATCGTATTCGCCCTTAAAGCTTGCCACAATTCTGCCCGTTGAGTTCAGAGCTGCTTTTTTTGATTGCTGATGAGGGGAAACTGCACTTTATCCCACAACTTCCCACCTTGACCCACAAAGTAGCTTTTTTTCGACAAACATGTCAAGTAAAAAGGAGATTTTTATTGAATCTTTTCTCAAAGTTGCTCATGTACAAAGGTATTTTGATGTCTAAAAGGTAGTTATGACCTGAATTTCAATTATTTATTAACAGAAATATGTACAATACATGTGTATTTTTAAAGTGGGATAAAAACCCACATCTTGAAGTATCATCTACGTTTCATTGCAACCCAAAAGAGTTCACGTAAGAAAAGTCTACGGATGAATAGTATGCCGGCTGCATCATCAACGTATATTAAGCCGCAATGGTGGGGTTTTACTATATAAATACAGATTCTTCTGGTATTATGATCCGAAGAAAAGCGCAACACAACATGATGACTCAAATTGAGTTCATATGCCACTCCATCTTATAAAATGAGGCTATTCTTCGTGCATGAGTCCATACGAATCCATACACGTACTCTCTTAACAGACGGTTAGCCGGGTCGGTTGTGTTTACGCCGCCGTTTTGTAAGATGGATTTCCCGTACCTGGCAGTATCATTTCCTACTTAAGTAAACGCCGGCTGATTTTCTGGATATCTGCCAGAACACCTGCTGCAGTCACTTCTTTTCCGGCACCCGGACCCTGAATAATCATCGGATTGGTGTCATATCGACGCGTACGAATCGAAATCAGGTTGTTTGTATCTTCCAGGGTTCCCAGGGGGGAGTTCTTTGGAACAGATTTAATGCCTACGGTGATCTTGCCATCTTCAAGGTGTCCCACATAGCGCAAGACTTCTCCTTTTTCAGCGGCAGTTTCAACCTTTTCCTTCCAGTGCTGATTCAATTCCGGCAACTTTTCAAAAAAGGCATCCAGTGTAAGCGACTTAAACGACTCCGGAACAAGGTTTTCCTCTTTAATATCCTCCCGCTCCAGTCTGTAACCGGCTGTCCGGGCCAGAATCATAAATTTGCGAACCACATCTTCCCCGGACAAATCATCTCTCGGGTCAGGCTCAGAAATAGCGCGTTCTTTGGAAATTTTAACCACCTCATCAAATGGAACGCCTTCCTGCAATTTGGAGAAAATGAAACTCAATGTCCCCGAAACCGCACCTGAAATACTGATCAGCTCATCACCACTTTTACGAAGGTCTTTTAAGGTTTGGATCACCGGAAGTCCGGCACCTACCGTAGTTTCATAAAGATAGTGAGTATTCTTGTTCACCGTATAATGCATCAGAGAGTTAAAAAACTCCTGCTCAAAACTATTCGCCCTTTTACTTGGGGTTACTACATGAATACCGGCTTTCAGCAAGACCGGATATTGTCTTGCAACTTCTGCGGTACCTGTGGCATCTACAAATACTGTCCGATAGGGATACTCTTTAATCAGATGAGTTAAAATAAATGAAAGATCTGTGGGTTGTCCCTCGCTGACCCGCTTGCGTACTTCTTCCGGGGGTATTCCGGAGGGGTTCCAGGCCATACGCAGGTCATCGCAAGCACCAATTATACTCAAATCCACCCTTGGGTCATCCAGGTCTTTCAAAATATCAACCAGGGTACCACCGATGGCACCAAGTCCGGCCACAAAAAGCCTGACACGATGGGGATGGATACAAAAATGATCGTTGAGGAGTTTTACTCCCATTTCGGCTTCACTGTTATAAAGCAACAGACTCAGATGCCGGTTTGCCAGTCCTTTGGCCATGGCAAGCGGTGCAATTCCATTTTCTCCCAAAACCGACAACACGGCACCGCTAATTCCAAGATCCCGTTCCAGTTTTTCACCAATGACCGTTACCATAGAAACTTGTCCCAGGACCTGTGGATCATCCACAAGACCAGCGGCAAATTCGGAATCAAACTCTTCGAGCAAGGCCTGGCGGGCGGTATCTGCCTGCCGCATAGAAACAACCAGTGTAATTCCATAATCGGAGGAAGCTGCGGTATTAAAAAATACCGGTACCTGATGCTTATCCAGAGCTCTCAATGCACGAAAGCTTAACTCATGAACACGATCCAGCCCACTGCTTCGTACGGCAACGACAACAATATCTTTTTTTACCGAAACTGATCGCAGCCTGCCGGTTGTTGCCTGGTATTCCCGCGATATAATGGTACCTTCAACCTGCGGATTCATTGTATTTTTAATCCGTATCGGGATATTCCTGGCCTGCAATGGCAACACCGTTCGCGGATGCAACACATTCGCTCCAAAGTGAGCCATTTCAGCTATTTCTGAGTAGTGGAGTTGTGGAATGGTAACCGCTGTTGGGACGATATCCGGATCTGCGGTCAAAACGCCATTCACATCGGTCCAGATTTGAACCTCATCGGCATCTAGAGCCTCTCCCAGGATACTTGCGGAATAATCCGACCCGGAACGACCGAGTGTGGTCGTTTGTCCATTGGCATCCGATCCTATATAGCCGGTGACAACAGGAACCAAATTCCCTAATGGCAGGAGGGCATCGCGCGTCTGCTGAACCGTTGTCGCCATATCGACATCCGCATCACCAAACCGACTGTTCGTGCGAATAAGAGACTGTGCATCCACGGCTTTGGATATCAGCCCCTGCTTTATCAGTGCCGCAGAAAAAATATTGGCGGAAAGACGTTCTCCGTATGAAACCAAACGATCACTTTTCTTGGCACTAATGGCCAGCTCCCCCTGCAATTGTTCGAGATCCTGCTCCAGGTTATTCAGCAATTCATGGATCTTTGCCGTTTGCTCTTTTGCTTCGCTGGCACCCAATGCTTCCAGTGTATCTAAATGCCGTTTGCCAAGAAGCTGAAAACGGTCCTTCCACCCATTCTCTTTTTCCCGCGCCTTAACCATTAACGTCAGCAGTTCATCGGTAACTCCGCCAAGTGCAGAAACAACAACAGCGATCTCTGCTTTTTCTTTTTCAGTTTTTACAATTTCAGCCGCCTTCAGAATACGGTTAACATCATAGAGGGAAGTCCCTCCAAATTTGACAATACGAAGCATGGTTTAAGCAACAGATAATTTATAATTTTCAGTTAATTCCGGGAAATGACCTTTTACGAGTGACTGTATTTCATCAAATTCAATCAGAAAAGCATCATGACCGTTTTCTGATTCTAATTCTGCATACCGCCCGTTTCCAAGCAATGCAGCCAGTTCTTTTTGCTCTCTGACCGGGTATAAAACATCCGAACTGATACCTATAACCAGAACGGGGATGTTCAATCGTCCCAGGACCTCTTCATACGTACCCCGGTTACGGGCCACATCATGGCTGTCCATGGCCTGTGTAAGCCGCATATACGTTACGGCATCAAAGCGTTCCACCAGTTTCATTCCCTGATACCTTAAATACGATTCTACTTGATAGCAGTCTTTTTCATCCTGAAGGTTCCTTGCAAAACGTTTTTCAAAAGAGGCCGCACTTCGATAGGTAATCATTCCCATCATTCGGGCAGCCGCAAGGCCATCTGATGGCGGATCATTCAGAGGATAATGCCCTCCTTGCCATTTTGGATCAGAAGTCAGCGCTTTTCGTTGAGCTTCACCAACACCAATAGCCCATGCAGAATGGGCTTTACCCATTGCAATGAGAATCAGCTGTTCTAACCGGTCGTCCATAATGGCAAATTCCAGTGCCTGCATTCCTCCCATGGATGCACCCAGGGCAAAGCGAATCTTTTTTACTTCAAGATGATCCAGAAGGCGCTGTTGTACACGCACCATATCACGAATAGTAACCACCGGAAAATCACCGGCGTAACGCTCTCCCGTTTCCGGATGTATGCTCAGAGGCCCGGTTGTGCCGTAGCAACTACCCAAAACATTGCTGCAGATAATGAAATGTTTATCCGGATCCAGCATTCTGCCTTTTCCGAAAAAGCCTGTCAGCCATTTATCGGCGGAAGCGTGACCCGTAAGTGCATGAAAAACCAGTACGACATTGCTTTTATCTGCATTAGGGGTACCCCAGGTTTTGTAAGCGATCTCGAGTTCCGGAAAACGAAACCCTGATTCCGTAACAAACTCGGTTGAATCACGGTAGATATTGGTATCGGCAGTTTCTAGCATAATGTGTATTGATTTCTTACCGTTTTCTCTACATATTACAAATGTCTGTCTGTTGCTGAGTTCAGGTCAAAAGCCTGAATTTGGTTATCAAACCAGGAGCCTTTGGAACAATACCAAAGGCTCCTTTTTTTTGGCCTGAAATCATTATGATTTGTTAAAAGCCTGCTCAAAATCATAAACAATATCATCAATGTGTTCGATTCCAACAGACACTCGAACCAGATCCTCGGTAACTCCACTGGACTTCTGTTCATCGGCAGATAATTGCTGATGAGTTGTGGATGAAGGATGTATTACAAGCGTTTTTGCATCTCCGACATTTGCCAGATGGCTGGCAAGTACCGTATTATTTATAAATGATTTGCCGGCTTCATAACCTCCTTTAATCCCAAAGGTAAGTACCGCTCCGAATTTACCCGGATTAAGATATTTTTTAGCCGCTTCATGATACGGATGGTCAGGAAGTCCGGCATAATTCACCCAGTCCACTTTTGGGTGATCCTTAAGCCATCGTGCAAGAGCCAGTGCATTTTCGCAATGTCGTTCAACACGAAGCGAAAGTGTTTCCAGCCCCTGAAGCAGGAGGAAGCTATTAAAAGGAGATTGAGCCGGGCCAAAATCCCGAAGCCCTTCTACGCGGGCCCGTATGGCAAAGGCAATATTTCCAAACGGTCCCTGGTCTCCAAAAACCTCCCAGAAATTAAGGCCGTGATATCCCGGAGAAGGCTGGTCAAATAGTGGGAACTTGCCATTTCCCCAGTTGAAATTTCCGGCATCCACAATGACACCACCTATGGATGTACCATGGCCTCCGATCCATTTGGTTGCTGAAGACACCACGATATTGGCACCATGTCTGATCGGTTGTGCAATAGCACCGGCAGCTCCGAACGTATTATCCACGATCAGGGGGATGCCATGTTTTTTGGCAACGGCTGAAAGTCCTTCCAGATCCGGTATATTCGATCTCGGATTTCCCAGAGACTCTACATACAATGCTTTGGTTTGCTCATTAATGGCCGCATCAAACGATGACGGGTCGTCATCCTCCACAAATTTCACATCAATCCCCAACCTTGGAAGGGAAACCTTAAACTGGTTATACGTTCCACCATAGAGGTTACTGGTAGAAACTATATTATCGCCTTTCTGTGCGATGGTTATAATAGCGAGGAACTGTGCGGCCTGCCCCGAAGAGGTTCCGACAGCCGCTACTCCACCTTCCAGTGCAGCAATCCTTTTTTCGAAAACATCGGTCGTCGGATTCATGATCCGGGTATAGATATTCCCAAATTCCTTCAGCCCAAACAGGGATGCGGCATGCTCCGTGTCATCAAAGACATAGGAGGTTGTCTGATAAATGGGGACTGCCCGCGCATTTGTTGCCGAGTCTTTCTCCTGGCCTGCGTGAAGCTGAAGTGTTTCAAACTGATAGGTTCTTTCGTTACTCATAGATTTATCACTTATTCCTTATTGGTTTTTGTTAGTTTTTCAGATAAAAAAAAAGCCTCATCCGATTCCGGAAGAGGCTTTTACAAAAACCATCTTCCCTCATCTTTCTCCCGGATAAAATCCGGGAGCAGGATTTAGCACCTGACCCCCGTTAAACGAGGCGGTTGCTAAGGCTTCAAAGGGCCTGATCCCTCCACCTTTCTCAATAAGAGACTTTCTGAAATGTTAAAGAACAAAGTTTACGATAAAGAAAGGCCCTTCTCGAGATGTCGGGAAGGGCCTTGCAAACGTAATCAAAAAACGCAATCTCAGCCCTCACCTGCGACAGCAGGACATACAACAGAGAGCCATAGACATATGAAGAGTGCGTTTTAACATAAAAAAATCAAATTCTCACTAAAAGCAATTTAAATTCACAACAGGTGAATGATACGGTATTATCGACTTTGTGTCAATGTTTTTTAAATTCGGACTGTCAATTTCTTAAGAAACTACGGTTATAAACCCTTCGAATTATTTATAACCATAGCTTTTCAAAAAGGATTCCTTTTCTCTCCACTTATCTCTCACTTTTACGAAAAGCCTAAGGTCTGTCTTCCTCCCTGTGAATTGGCTGATCGCCTGACGGGAGTTGATGCCAAGTTCTTTCAGCTTGCTCCCCTTCTTTCCGATTAAAATTCCTTTTTGAGAGTTTCTGTTTACTACAATTTCGGCCTGAATATAGTCTTTACCATCTTCCTCCTGAAAATCAACTACGTTCACGGCACATGAGTAAGGAATTTCCTGTTGATAAAGCAAAAACAACTGTTCCCGAATTAATTCAGACACGAAAAAACGCATGGGAAGATCGCTGGCCTGATCTTTATCAAAGTAGGCGGGCCCTTCCGGAAGGTACTTTTTTATAGTTTTCAGCAAATCGCTGACACCTGAGCCATCCAGAGCGGAAATCATCACATGCTCAATGTATCGATTTTTCCGGCTATAGGCCGACAGAACTTCTTGGGCTTTTTCTTTTCCGGCCAGATCCAGTTTGTTTACGACTAAAACAGATGGCAATGATAGTGCTTCCAGCGTTTCAAAAACCACATCGTCTTCTTCGGGAATCCATCTTCCATCCACCAAATGAAGCAAGAGGTCGGCATCGGTTCGCAACCGGGTTACCTGCTCCATCATTTTCTCCTGAAGCAAATAACCGGGCTGAATAATTCCCGGTGTATCCAAAAAAACAATCTGATACTGGTCGTCGGAGTAGAACCCCTGAATACGATGACGCGTTGTCTGGGCTTTATGGGTGATGATAGACAGTTTTTGTCCCAAAAGCTGATTAAACAGGGTGGATTTTCCCGCATTGGGGCGACCCACAATGCCAACAAAACCAGAATAATGCCCGGGCTGATGTGCGTCCGTATCTGATACTTCTGAGTCCATTGAAATCGATTTGAAGGTTATCCGGTAATAATATCTGACATTCGCCGAACCGTATTTTCCAGTCCGCTGAACAACGCATCTGCAATAAGAGCGTGTCCGATACTGATATCCCTGAGATGAGGTACGGTATCCAAAAAAGGCTGAATATTTTCAAAATTCAGTCCATGTCCCGCATTCACTCTTAAACCCAGGCTGTGTGCTCTGTCCGCAGCAGCGGCAAGAGCGGTAAGTTCCTTTTGCGCCTGCGCTTCGCTTTGAGCATTGGCATAATATCCGGTATGCAACTCAACGACTTCGGCACCAAGTTCCGCCGAAAGTTCAATATCTTTCATGTTCGGGTCAATAAACATACTAATGAGAACACCATGGTCTTTGAGTGGCGGGATCACTCGTTTAGCAAAATCATCGGCTGATTTTTCCATATCGAGGCCACCTTCGGTCGTAAGCTCCTGCCTGCTCTCCGGAACAAGAGTCGCTAAATCGGCTTTCACTTCGCAGCAGATTTTTATCATTTCATCGGTTGGAGCCATTTCGAAATCAAACAATCCCCTAACGACCTCTTTTAATCGAAAAACGTCATCGTCTCTGATATGCCGACGATCTTCCCTTAAATGGAAAACGATTCCAGCAGCTCCTGCTTCTTCCGAAATACGTGCGGCCAGAACCGGATCCGGCACTTTTTCGCCCCGTGCATTTCTTAGTGTGGCTACATGGTCGATATTTACCAATAATTTTCTCATTATTTCAAACAGCTTTGAATGTGGACATCCTCATGCGGCTGCCCGCATGACTATTTCAAATTTTCGTAGTAATTTACAAACTTGTTTGCATAAGTGTTTATCAGGATTATGAAAGTTATTGATCATTACAGCAGAACCCGGGATCCTTTGATTTCTTTTGAAATCATACCTCCGCGACGAGGCGGCTCTGTCTCTGCGGTATTCCATATTCTCGATGAACTCCAAAAGTATCACCCTCCGTTTATTGATGTCACCTCCCATGCTGCCGAAGTGTATTACGATGAAAAAGCAGACGGATCTCTGCAAAGGAAGGTTCGGAGAAAGCGTCCCGGTACCATTGGACTTTGTGCCGCAATTAAGCATCGATACAACGTGGATCCTGTTCCGCACCTGATATGTAAAGGCTTTACAAAAGAAGAAACCGAGGACGCCCTCATTGAGCTAAATTACCTTGGAATCGATAACGTTCTTGCCATCCGGGGAGATGATCACGGAGATCAAAAGCGCTTGCAGAAAGACCGTGGTCTGAATGTGTATGCATCTGACCTGGTAAATCAAATCTCGGATATGAACAAAGGAATTTATCTGGAGCCTCTTGCAGATGCCCACCCCACCAGCTTTTGTATAGGCGTTGGCGGTTATCCGGAAAAACATATTGAAGCGCCTAACCTTGCGTATGACATCGGCCGGTTAAAAGAAAAAATTGATGCAGGGGCTGAATATATTGTCACACAGATGTTTTTTGACAATTCAGGCTTTTTTAATTTTGTATCACTCTGCCGTGAGGCCGGGATTCAGGTTCCCATTATACCGGGACTTAAAATCCTGTCCAATCCCAGGCATCTAACTACGCTGCCGGGATCTTTTCATCTGACTATACCCGAGGATCTTTCCAGGGAAGTGGAAAAAAAGCCGGAGCATACTCTTGATATTGGTGTTGAATGGGCCGTACGCCAATGCCGTGAGCTGCTTGATTATCCGGTTCCCGGGCTTCATTTTTATGTTATGGGTAATCCGGAGCCGGCCATTCGGGTTATTGACCAGCTGGATTTGTTTCCATTTTCAACATCTGCGTCCTAAATCTTATTTCCCCGGAGTACCGCGTGAAAAAAAAGCTTTTTTTGTTGTTTATAATGTGTGTGTACAGCATGACCCTGTACTCATGCGGGTCTCCACGGGGGGTTTCAAATCCGGAAGCACGGCTTCAGTATCATTTTAAACAATGGGAAGGCACTCCCTACCGTTTGGGCGGAAACACACAAAGAGGCGTCGACTGCTCCTCTTTTGTCCGCATTATCATGAAAGAAACCTACGGAGTTCAATTACCCCGGACTACCCGGGAGCAACTATCGTTTGGTACCGAAGTTCACCCTTCTTCCATTCGCATGGGTGACCTTGTTTTTTTTAGAACCGGACGCACCTCATATCACGTGGGCATCATGATGAGAGGTGATTTTTTTATGCATGCGTCCACTACGCGGGGAGTAACGATCGACCGGCTTCGCGAACCTTACTGGCAGGAACGAATCCTTCAGTTCCGCAGGGTAACCCGGCGATAATCCGGACTAGATTATTCGGTGATAAATCTATCCGCAGTATCATCATCCGGAACCATACACCTATCGCGTTTACCGAACCACCGGTATCTGTTTTTAGCCACCCACCGATAGAGATAGTTACGGATATTTCCTGGAACGACCCATCCGGCTCCTGCGATCCGAATGATTCCCGAAAGTTCCTTCGCCAGTTCCAGTATGGCATCCGATTCGACATATACAGTGCCGTTTTTCAGAAGAAAAACCGTTTCCCTGCCCATTGCTGAGACATCCAGAGCCAGCTCTTCCACAAGTTTCTGCCCTGTTACCGACTGTATGGGAATAAATAAGACCTTTTTATTGGGGTCTTTTCGTACAACAAACCGGACCCATCTGTTGCAAAGATTACACACCCCATCAAAAAGTAGTATGGATTTCTCAGAAGCTTTTAATATTTCTATGTTTGTATTCATTGCAGAAAATGATACTTCAAAGGCATTTATCAACTGTTTGAGCCTACATTGCGTTTACAATATTAGCAAGACCTAATGATTGTTAACGTTTGGCCCCACTTATATTTTGATATTCTAACTTGTAACATCCTATATGAAACAATAATTTTACTGTGTAATAAGTTTCGTAAAAATAATCAGGTTTTTCTTTCGCATGAACCAACCGGGTGTCATATCATGAGAAATATACTATGTGTTGAAAATGATCATATCACTTCATATTTGCTTGAAAAGCAAATTGAGCGAATGGGATATAAGATGGCTGATAAAGTTGACACCGGAGAAGCCGCAATAGAAAGAAGCCGTGAACTGAAGCCAGACCTGGTTTTGATGGACATCAAACTTTCAGGAACCATTGACGGAATTGAAGCCGCAGAGCGAATTAGTCAGGAACTTGAAATCCCCGTCATTTTTGTAACCGGACGTGGTGACATTCATACCAGAAGACGAGCTGAGCAGATCCGGCCTATGGATTATTTGGTAAAGCCGGTTGAAATGAATGTTCTGCAAAAAGTCATTGAAAAAACGTTTATTCAGGTAGCTTGAGAGGACAAAAAAGGCTAAAGAATTTTTTGTTTAAGCCGATATCTTCTAAAGGCGACCAAGCCAATTTTAAAAACAGCACTTTTTGTTTTCTTTAGATGTCATCAGCATTTATATTGCAGTATAAAGTTGTATCCACATGGTAACTTACCATATGCAACCTGGCTTTTTTTTAACAGAATCGAATATTTTATGTTGTCCTGGTATCAGGTTTAGTTTTTTCAAATGAAACGTATTGTACTTGTAGAAGACGATTTTATTATTGCTTTGTTACTGGAAAAACAAATCCAACGAATGGGATATGTTGTTGCGGATAAAATTGATAACGGTGAAGCCGCTATCGAAACCATAAAAAACAACCAGCCCGATCTTGTGTTGATGGACATAAAGCTGGTCGGTGACATGGATGGCATCGACGCCATGAATGAAATCCGGAAATTTTCAGATATCCCTGTGATTTACCTCACCGGTAATGCCGACGAGAATACAAAAAAGAGGGCCCTGAAAACACGACCAGAAGGATATCTTATCAAACCTGTGGATATGGAAGTGCTCAAAAAAAACATCCATGAAATCATGAATAGCAACATAGCCTGAGCCTCTCTTCCGTCTTACCATAGCCCATAAAGAAGTCTTAGCGCCAAAAATAAAATCAGGCAGGCAAAAATAACTTCCACCAGTCGTAATGGAAGCATATCTACAAGACGGACACCAAAATGTGCGCCAAAAAAACTTCCAATAATTAAGGGTGCCGCTGTACCGAGATCTACATAGCCCAGATGAACCCCCGAGAAACCAGTATCTGCCGGATGCATCAATGCAAGCTGCAACCACCCGGATAGCGTGATAATTACAATAGATGACGATGAAATGCTGATGGCCTTTCTAAAGGGAATCAGCCACAGAATGCTTAAAGCAGGAACAATGATCAGTCCGCCGCCTACTCCGGCAAGATTTGCCAAAATTCCGGCACAAAGGCCTATCAGCATTGCCATTCCGGGGTGTATTTTTTTCTCGTCCAGCTCGATTCCCGTACCTGCCTTCTTTTTCTTAAAAAAATGATATACGGAATGAAACAGGATCAGGGAAAAAAAAATTCTGAATTCACGCTCACTATATAAAGGCGATACAGAAAACACTTTCCCTATCACCGTACCCAGAATCCCTGCTCCCCCTACATACAAACTCTCTTTCAGAAATAAATTCTCCTTTAGATAATGCTGGAAACTACTGCTGGAAGCAGCTGCAAAATTACATAGTAAACTGGTACCAATGGTCCAAAGAACAGGATCCAGTACCCCCGACGCCTGAAAAAATAACAAAAGAACCGGGGTAAAAATTATACCACCACCCAACCCAAACAGACCGGCAACCATTCCCGCAGCCAAACCTGCCATTATTAATAAAATGATATCAAAACCCATACATTTATCATTCGTTACCCGGCTCCGAGGATCAGGTCAAAGTTTCAGAAATAAAAGTTTTATATTATGCGATACTTCAAATTCAGATGCCTTAAAATACTTTCATTTTGGGCAAAATTAAACTTGTAATGCGTAAAGTAGCAGACTTCTCACTGGATAAACTCGAGTTTGAGCATATAAGAAAAGCTCTTCTTGTGTATGCCTACTCATCGGAAGGACAGAAAGTCCTTGAGAACCTGTCTCCGGCTATTACTCCCGAACACCTTTCTGAACGGCTCCAGTGTGTTTCTGAAATGCTTCATTTAATCCATTCGGCGGACGCTCCTCCGTTTGAATCCTTGAAAGATGTGACCGGAGCTTTAAAAAAAGCACACATCGAGCGTTTTATACTGGATGGAGTTCATCTTGCTTTTGTCCTCTCCTGGATTCGTTCCGCAAGACTGTTGAACCGTTTTTTTTCCAGACAAAAAGAGCATGTCCCCATGCTTTGGAGTATAGCATCGTCTTTATTCTGGAATAAAGATCTTGAACAGGCCATCGGTAAAGCTATTGACGAAAAAGGAGAGGTGCGGGAAGATGCAAGTCCTGCACTTTCCCGAATTAGTAA
>JASCXY010000460.1 GCA_030012235.1 Balneolaceae bacterium ANBcel3
CTGCGCAGCAGAGGCCGAAGGAAAGAGCAAAACCAGCACGGCCATCCGGCACAGACCTATAAAAATTGTCCGCATGAGACCTCCGTTTTTATGGATTCAGACAGAAGGAGAAACTCGGTTTCAGGCAAAGAGACTTCCTGAAAGAACGCTTTGAGCTCCTTTGATGTCAGGCGTTGATAGTCTTCCGCCCTCGGTAAAATACAGGTCCCCGCCATATCTACCGCCCCCGGACTAAATAAAACTTTCTCCTCTCCCTCAGAAAAATATCGCTCCGGCCGGTGTTTTTTCCGAAGAAACAACGAAACTTCCCATCCGGTTGTACCATGCCGGATCATCAGATTGAGCATGGGTTCTTTTCCGGATTCCCATGCAACCCCGGACACGTTCCGGTACGCTTTGTCGATACGGGATAACGCCTTCAGAATTCGCTCTCCGTCATGGCCCTCCACCCACACCATCGTTCTGAAACCCTCTGCTACCGACCAAATATCCAGCCCTTCACCATGAAAAAGTCGCTGGCCAAAAGCGGCTTTCAGCGCACTTCTTTCGCTGTTTATGGGTAAAAAGGTGCTTTCCCCGGCCTGAAAGTGCATGTGATCCGGAGCCGATGCCCCGCATTCAGGCCCGTTATAAAAAAGCGTATAGCGCTCTCCCAAAGCCCTTGCCAGATGCAACCCCGCTTCCAGTGACGGTGCCATTTGCTGCGGCCGGTGTTCAATATGTGCTATGGTCAGATGATTTCGGAAAATGGGAAAAGGGTTGGCAAGAAGGATAAAATCGCCTGCGTGGAGCCCTTTTTGTTCCGGTGGAAGCGAACGGGGACAAAGAAAACAGGTGCGGGAGGCCATTCCTTTTTTACTGACATCGGCTGTTGTGGATTTCATCCTTCCCGGATTATGCTGGAGCCGAAAAGAAAAGGAAGACTCTTTGAACCAGCGGGAGGATACTAGGTCCAACTGTTGTATGCCTTCTCGAAGCATCGGCCAGTTCTCGTATTGGTGCATCAGTAACACCCGTACGACATCATCAAGGCTACCCGGAGATAGCCTTTCCAGCTCTGAAGCATCCGGCAAATGCACG
>JASCXY010000461.1 GCA_030012235.1 Balneolaceae bacterium ANBcel3
GTGCGCAGCAGAAGCCGCAGGAAAGAGCAAAACCAGCACGGCCATCCGGCACAGACCTATAAAAATTGTCCGCATGAGACCTCCGTTTTTATGGATTCAGAAAGAAGGCGAAACTCGGTTTCAGGCAAAGAGACTTCCTGAAAGAACGCTTTAAGCTCCTTTGATGTCAGGCGTTGATAGTCTTCCGCCCTCGGTAAAATACAGGTCCCCGCCATATCAACCGCCCCAGGACTAAATAAAACCTTCTCCTCCCCCTCAGAAAAATATCGCTCCGGCCGGTGTTTTTTCCGAAGAAACAACGAAACCTCCCATCCGGTTGTACCATGCCGGATCATCAGATTGAGCATGGGTTCTTTTCCGGATTCCCATGCAACTCCGGACACGTTCCGGTACGCTTTGTCGATGCGGGATAACGCCTTCAGAATTCGCTCTCCGTCATGACCCTCCACCCACACCATCGTTCTGAAACCCTCTGCCACCGACCAAATATCCAGCCCGTCACCATGAAAAAGTCGCTGGCCAAAAGCGGCTTTTAGCGCACTCCTTTCGCTGTTTATGGGTAAAAAGGTGCTTTCCCCGGCCTGAAAATGCATATGATCCGGAGCCGATGCCCCGCATTCAGGCCCGTTATAAAAAAGCGCATAGCGCTCTCCCAAAGCTCTTGCCAGATACAACCCCGCTTCCAGTGACGGAGCCATTTGCTGCGGCCGGTGTTCAATATGTGCTATGGTCAGGTGATTTCGGAAAATCGGAAATGGGTTGGCAAGAAGAATAAAATCGCCTGCGTGGAGCCCTTTTTGTTCCGGTGGAAGCGAACGGGGACAAAGAAAACAGGTGCGGGAGGCCATTCCCTTTTTACTGACATCGGCTGTTGTGGATTTCATCCTTCCCGGATTATGCTGGAGCCGGAAAGAAAAAGACAGCTCTTTGAACCAGCGAGAGGATACTCGGTCCAACTGTTGTATGCCTTCTCGAAGCATCGGCCAGTTCTCGTATTGGTGCATCAGTAACACCCGTACGACCTCATCAAGACTGCCCGGAGATAGCCTTTCCAGCTCTGAAGCATCCGGCAAATGCACA
>JASCXY010000462.1 GCA_030012235.1 Balneolaceae bacterium ANBcel3
CCGCTACCACGCCAACGTTCATCGCGGTGTACATCTTTTGAGTCAGGAAGCCACCGAAGCCATGGAAACATCAAGACAGGTGTTGCAGCAGTTTATTAACGCTTCCAGTTCAAAAGAGATCATCTTTACCTCTGGTACGACCGATGCGATTAATCTTGTGGCGCAGACCTACGGCCGTACCCGGATTGGAAAAGGGGATGAGATCATTCTTACAACCATGGAGCATCATTCCAACATTGTTCCATGGCGGATGCTTTGCGATGAAAAGGGTGCCGAACTGAAAGTGGTTCCTGTTACGGATGACGGAGTGCTTGAAATAGAGGCCCTTGAAGCGTTGATAACCCCAAAAACGAGGCTTATTGGCGTTGTCCATGTTTCGAATACTCTGGGCACGGTCAACCCGGTTAAAGAAATTTCACGTATCGCGAAAACACACGGAATTCCTGTTCTGGTAGATGGGGCACAGGCGTTATCCCATGTCAAGGTTGATGTTCAGGAGCTGGGATGTGATTTTTATGCGTCTTCAGGGCACAAAATGTACGGGCCCACCGGAATTGGCTTCTTGTACGGAAAAAAGGACCTGCTTGAAACGTTGCCCCCCTGGCGAGGTGGTGGTGATATGATTCTGAGCGTCCGTTTTGACGAGGTGCTTTTCAATGATCTGCCGTATAAATTTGAAGCGGGAACGCCCAACATTTCCGGAGCCATCGGGATGGGTGCTGCCGCCGAGTATATCCAAACCATCGGGTATGATTTCATCTGTAAGAAGGAAGAAGAATTGCTTCATTATGGAACAGAACGGTTACGTGAACTGGACGGAGTATCGATCATCGGCAATGCACCGGACAAATCAGCGATCATTTCGTTTGTGATTGATGGGGTTCATCCTCATGATATAGGAACCATCCTTGATTTAGACGGAGTTGCAGTTAGAACCGGACATCATTGTACCCAGCCACTAATGGAGCGTTTCGGGTTGGCAGCAACCACACGAATGTCTATGGCTTTTTATAATACAAAGGAAGATATTGATCAGTTGATTTCGGCCGTTCAAAAAGCCATCGATTTTTTTAAATAAGT
>JASCXY010000463.1 GCA_030012235.1 Balneolaceae bacterium ANBcel3
TATTCTTCATACAATAATAAGCGTACACTACACACTTATAAGTCGCTTTATTAATTCTGATAAAACTGATTTGACACTCCCCTTTGGGCCTTTTGATAGCCGACATGCCCATCTGTTAACGTTAGCAATGTGCATATACCTCTCAAATCATTGCCGCACAGATCAAGGCCTGTAAGAAACCCTGTAGTCTCAATGAGCACAAGAGGCTTATATCATATGGTAAAAGCTGAATCAGACCTCGATAGAATAATCACATTTAAACAAGTGAAAGCATCTTTTACTTATACAAAACAAACCTACAAAGAAGTGCTATGATAAATATGTATACATATAAACACAGAACGACTATGCT
Organism: Balneolaceae bacterium ANBcel3; assembly: GCA_030012235.1. Lineage (GTDB taxonomy): Bacteria > Bacteroidota > Rhodothermia > Balneolales > Natronogracilivirgulaceae > JASCXY01. The sequence goes on from JASCXY010000463.1 coordinate 353, forward strand.
TGGTTTTTCGCTGAGTATTTTTTTTGCAATGATTTTTGGACTGGCTGCACATGTCCATGCCCAGGAAGGAACCGTTGTAAACGTCAATGGAAGCTTTGAAAACTCAAATGTCACTATTTCGGGAGATACCACCAGTGTAGAAGGGTGGGAGTTTTTTGTACAAGACGGAGCCGAGGGGCGATACGCTATTATTGATAGTGTAACCAAAGCAGGAAACCGAGCTTTAGCCGTTTCGGTAGAAGCCGTCGGAACCGATGATTGGAGTCTGGGTGCTGTTAACGAAGATGTCCTGGTTGAACCCGGAGAAAATTACAGCTTCGCCTTGTGGGCCAGAGCATCCGAAGATGGAGCTACCGCAAATTTCACTATCGGCCAGACACAATACAGAAACTTCAATGAACTTGGACGAGTAGGAAGCGGTGATGTCAGTCTGACCACAGAATGGCAGGAATTTGGTTTTAGCTTTTCTCCTCCTGCCAATGCCGACACCATTCGGGTTCCGCTTCATTTCAGCTTTGAGGCAAACATTGGCAAAACCATTTTTATAGACAGTGTAACGGTCACTCACATCCCACAGGATCCTGGTGTTGAAATGACGCCGATTGCCGAAGGCCAGGACAAATGGATTGGAAATATCTGGAGCGGACCGCAGATTCAGGATTTTACCAATTACTGGAATCAGGTTACCGCCGAGAATGCCGGCAAATGGGGCCATGTAGAAGGCACG
>JASCXY010000464.1 GCA_030012235.1 Balneolaceae bacterium ANBcel3
GGTACCTTCTACATGTCCCCATTTACCGGCATTTTCTGCGGTAACCTGATTCCAGTAATTGGTAAATCCCTGAATCTGCGGTCCGCTCCAGATATTTCCAATCCATTTGTCCTGGCCATCAGCAATCGGCGTCATTTCAACACCAGGATCCTGTGGGATGTGAGTGACCGTTACACTGTCTATGTAAATGGTTTTACCAATATTTGCATCAAAGCTAAAATGAAGCGGAACCCGAATGGTGTCGGCATTGGCAGGAGGAGAAAAACTAAAGCCAAATTCCTGCCATTCTGTAGTCAGCCTTACATCGCCACTTCCTACTCTTCCAAGTTCATTGAAATTTCTGTATTGTGTCTGGCCAACAGTGAAATTTGCGGTTGCTCCGTCTTCGGATGCTCTGGCCCACAGGGCGAGGATGTAATTCTCTCCGGGCTCAACAAGGATATCTTCGTTAACTGCGCCCAGACTCCAATCGTCGGTTCCGACGGCTTCTACCGAAACGGCTAAAGCACGGTTTCCTGCTTTGGTTACACTATCAATAATAGCGTAACGGCCTTCGGCACCGTCCTGTACAAAAAATTGCCACCCTTCTACACTGGTGGTATCTCCCGACATGGTGACATTTGAATTCTCAAAGCTTCCGTTGACGTTAACAACGGTTCCTTCCTGGCCATGGACATGTGCAGCCAGTCCAAAAATCATTATAAAAAAAATACTCAGCGAAAAACCAAGCATAGTCGTTCTGCGTTTGTATGTATACATATTCATCATAGCACTTCTTTGTAGGTTTGTTTTGTATAGGTAATTGATGTTTGCACTTGTTTAAAAGTGATTATTCTATTGAGGTCTGATTCAGCTTTTACCACATGATATAAGCCTCTTGTGCTCATTGAGACTACAGGGTTTCTTACAGGCCTTGATCTGTGCGGTAATGATTTGAGAGGTATATGCACATTGCTAACGTTAACAGATGGGCATGTCGACTATCAAAAGGCCCAAAGGGGAGTGTCAAATCAGTTTTATCAGAATTAATAAAGCGACCTAAAAGTGTGTGGTGTACGCTTATTATTGTATGGAGAATT
>JASCXY010000465.1 GCA_030012235.1 Balneolaceae bacterium ANBcel3
TCTTTCACCTGTGCCACCAGCTCATTATTGACTTCTCCGCTGGGCAGAACCTCCCGGAACGCATAGAGATCGGCCAGTGTACGCATCACCTGATGGCGGTCCACCCCCAGATCTTCGATAATAATATTTCCCAGGCGTTTTTTTTCCGGGGATTTCTGGCTGTTGTGGATGCGTATGGCTTCGTCCAGCTGCTCATCAGTGATGATGCCCCGGTGCACCAGGACATCTCCGATTCTTCTTCGTATGTTGGACGTGACAGTAGTACTCATAGTGGCAGATACGTTCGTGCGTTCTTTACTTCCGGGTTTACCTTCACCGTGGGCTTCCCGGAGCTTCCGGTGAAATCAGTGCTGCTTCGGACGAAACGACCGTAATAAATACGATCACCAGCAAAATCATGATGTTTACAAAGAGACTGATCATTTCGATCAGGGCTTCCATTTTATAGGTGGTCAGCGTTTCGTAGTAATCGGCCAACTGCTGGGCGTTTTCCTTGAGGGCTCCTGATTCGGCCCCCAGGCGAAACCGGCTGATGGCGGTTGCCGGAAAGACCCCGGCCGCTTCCATGGATTCAATGATTCCGCGCCCGTCTTCCAGCATCATACGCACCGACACCTCCTTGACCTGCCGTTCAATGTACTTGTTCCGGCACGCTTCCGAAGCCACGCGGATGACTTCAATGTTCTGCCCGGCACCACTGTAGAGGGTATAAAAGACCCGTGAAAAAATTTCAATACTGGTTTTGTGGATCAAATCGCCCAGAACCGGGATCTTCAATTTGATTTTATCCAGCTGCAGAGCCCCGTTGGGCGTTTTACCGTACATTATTATGGCTCCTACGGGCCCGAACATGGCCAGCAGTATCCAAAACCAGTTGGCCTGCAGCCAGTAGCTGGCATCAAGGGTCCATGCCGTCATCGGCGGCAGCCTCAGGCCAAACTCCACAAACATCTCTGCCATGGTGGGGAAGATATAGGCCACATAAAAGAGCAACGTAAGTATGGCCGCGATAAAAATAATGGAGGGCATCATGAGTGCCCGGCGCATGTTCTTCTTAAAGGTGGCGTCGCGCTCCAT
>JASCXY010000466.1 GCA_030012235.1 Balneolaceae bacterium ANBcel3
TGTACACTAATAGATCTCGAAATCAATCTTCCTGATTATGCCACTTTTTAAAATTTCAGAACAAAAGCTATCATCAGTTGAGCAATCAAATTTCGCTACTGAAAAAGAGTTGCAAGAACTAATCGAACGAAATTTAGAAGCCGTTTTTAACTGTCGATTTGTTGCTTCTGAATTTCCAACAGGATCGGTCCACTCAGGAAGAATCGATACACTTGCACTCTCTGAAGATTTAAATCCGGTTATCATTGAATACAAAAAAGTCGAATCATCTGAGCTCATTAACCAAAGCCTATATTATTTATCCTGGATCAATGATCATCGTGGAGATTATGAAATTGCTGTTCAGAAAGCACTTGGAAATAATATTGAGATTGACTGGTCTGATGTACGGGTTATATGCATTGCTCCTAATTATAAAAAATACGATTTGCATGCTGTCCAAGTAATGGGAGCCAATATTGAGCTCTGGTCTTACCGACTTTTTAACAATGGCTCAATTTACTTCGAAGAAGTCCGTCAAAAATCTTTTTCTACAACAACTTCGGCAAAAGCAAACTCAAATGATAAAAATCCAGTAATGGTCGAAGCCGGCCGTAAAGCAGCTTTAACTCGTGCCTCAGCCACATATACATACGATCAGCACATTGAAAACAAACCGGAAAAAATCAAAGAGCTTGCTCAACTTATTCAAGAATTTATGATGGGCTTGGATCCATCAATAGAAGAAATTCCCAAAAAATATTATGTCGCTTACAGAATTTCGCAAAATATTGCGTGTGTTGAACTCCAGAAAAAAAGACTGATTTTATATCTCAAGCTGAATCCTGCAGATTTCGATTCTCTTCCAGAAATTGCCAGAGATGTTACAAAAATTGGTCACTATGGTACAGGTGATTTGGAATTCACCATTAGATCAGAAAAAGATTTTGAAATTGCGAAATCGTACATTGAAAAAGCATATCAAAAAGTTGGAAGTTGACCGTGTACATAACAAGCGTTTCAACCGGACAGGCGGACTGACTTGCGCCAGTCCACTTCTGTCCTCACATTCCGCCAGCCGGTTAAACGCTGGGCC